>NZ_JBHVST010000162.1:0-14779 GCF_042885015.1 Streptomyces sp. NPDC058086
GCGACACCGTCGTGTGGCGGGGGCCCGGTCAGTTCGTTCACGACGTGACCGGGCACCGGCTCGTCGGCGCTCGGCCGCTCCTACCCGAAGTGGCTGTCGGTGATCTCCCCGTCCTCCGTGGACGCGTGGGCGACGCAGCGGAAGGCACGGAGTCCATCGGCCCACTGCTGGGCGGTCGGCGGCAGGATGTCGGTGCTCCACTGACCGGTGACGGCCCGCCCGGTGGCCGTCCTGGACTTCAGCATCACCTCGTGCGAGCACAGCGCCTGGACGGTGGGGTGCTTGATCAGGTCCCGGGCGTTGTTCGTCATCCCGTCCTTGGGCAGCGGGGCGATGGCGAAGGTCTCCCACACGTGCTTCACCCGGCAGTCCGCGAGGCTGACGGTGATCGTCCCCGAGATGTCGGTGATGCCGCTCCAGCACTCGGGGGTCGTGACGCACCGGCCGCCCGCGCCGTCGACCGCGGCGGCGGGGCAGTCCCGGGCGGTGGCCGACACCCCACCGAACCCCGTGTTCACGGTGGACGCGGTGACGGACGGCCGGGACGCGGTCGAGGGGGACTTGGGGGCGTCGGACCCCCCGCCCCGGTAGGTGATCACGGTGACCGACACGCTCACCGCGACCGCCACCGCCGCCACCGCGGCGATCAGCTGGGGGCGCCGCCTCTTCTTCTCCCGGTCCCGGGGCGCCGGGACGGTGGTCGTGCCCGGCGGACCGGGCTCGGGCGGAGGCGCGGTGTCCCGTCGCGCGGGGACGGTGGTGGTCCGGCCGCCGGGTACGGGACCGAAGCCGACCCGGTCGGCGCTGTCCACGTCGACGGCGGCGAGCGCGTCACGCAGTACCCCGGCGTCGGACAGCCGGCGCGCCGGGTCCGCCACCAGGGCCTGCCCGAACACCTCGTTGAGGGCCGTCGGCACTCCCGGCAGATCGGGGTAGGGCCAGGTGTGCCGCACGATGAGCTCCGCGAGACTGAGCTGGGTGCCGTCCTCGGGGAAGTGCGGCGGGCGGCCGCGCAGCAGGGCGTAGAGCGTGGCGGCGAGCGAGTACACATCGCCGGCCGGGGTCGGTTCGGCCAGGTGGAAGGCCTCGGGCGGAGCGTACGCGGGGGTCAACGCCTCCCGAGTGACCGACAGTTCCCGGTCCGGCCGGGGCATGGCCGCGAGGCCGAAGTCGGCGAGCGCGACACCGCCGTACCGGTTGATCAGGATGTTGCCGGGTTTGATGTCCCGGTGCAGTACCCCGGCGGTGTGCGCCGCGGCCACCGCGTCGGCTATGCCCACGCCGATGTCGCGGGCCTCCTTCACGGACAGGGGGCCCTGGAGGTGCAGACGATCACCCAGGGAGCCGCCGGGGCACAGTTCGAGCACCATGTACGGGCGGTTGTCGTCGAACACCCCGGCGTCGTACACCGGGACCACGTGCGGATGCCCGGACAACTGCCCGGCGGCGGTGACCTCCCGCATGAACCGCTGCCGGTCGCGGGGCGAGTCGAGCACCCTGCTGTCCACCTTGAGCGCCACCTCGCGGCCCACGGCCAGCTGCCGCGCCCGGTACACCGTGGCGAACCCGCCCTGGCCCAGGACCTCCTGGATCTCGTACCCGGCCAGTTGCATTCGTTCGAACCGCATCGTGCCCGTCATCCCCCAGCGCAGGACCACCCCCCGCGGCAGCATGTCTGACCGGGGACCGCGCCGACTCTAGCGGAGGCCCGAAATCAGGACAGCCGGCCCACATGGGCCAGGGCCTGCTTGAGGAGGGCTCCATGGCCGCCCGGCATCTCGCCCAGGACCGCGGGTGACGAGGCCTCCTCGGGGCTGAACCAGACCAGGTCGAGGGCGTCCTGCCGGGGGCGGCAGTCGCCGGTCACCGGGACGATGTAGGCGAGGGAGACCGCGTGCTGGCGGGGGTCGTGGAACTGCGTGACGCCCGCCGTGGGGAAGTACTCGGCGACGGTGAAGGGCTGGAGCGAGGTCGGGATGCGGGGGAGCGCCACCGGGCCGAGGTCCTTCTCCAGGTGGCGCAGGAGGGCGTCCCTGACCCGCTCGTGGTGCAGCACCCGGCCCGAGACGACGGTGCGGCTGACCGTCCCGTCCGGCCCTATGCGCAGCAGCAGTCCGATGCTGGTGACTTCGCCGTTGTCGTCGACGCGGACCGGCACGGCCTCGACGTACAGGATCGGCATGCGTGCGCGCGCGCTTTCGAGTTCGTCGGGCGTCAGCCAGCCCGGCGTGGTCTCGGTCATGTCAGACATTGGCTGATCATACTTTCAACCCTTCCGGATCCGCGCGCAGTGCTCGCCGTGGTGTCTGGTGGCCATTGTCATCACCCACAACGTGCGCGCGGCGGAACGGATACGCCGACTGGCCGGATCGGTATGGAAAGTCGTCGGATGGGGAGGGCGGGCGTCGGATCAGCAGGGCAGCCGTCGCGTCAGTAGGGCAGCAGGCGGCCCGACGGTGTCCTGCGGTCGATCGTCACCTCGCGCTCGGTGGCGGGGCGACGGCTGGGGCGAATGCGGATCTGGCGGTTCATGGCGGCCTCCTCGGACTCGTACAACCAGCTTCCACGCCGCCGCGCTCACGCGCGTCGTGCTCACGGGTCACCCGCACCTCTCCCTGAGGCGCAGACGCGCGACCCGGTCGTACTACCAAGGAGGGATGCCGACCCTGGGGCACGGTCCGGCGCCATGCCGTGCTCTCCGGGCTTATCCCCATTCCGCCTTCGCGTACTCCGTCGCCGTGCCACCGGCGAAGTCGCGTCCGGTGAGGTGAACGACCTGGAGGTGGCTCCGAGGTCCGCCGGGCGCCGCCATCCGGGTGAAGGCGGCCTCCTGTGCGCCCCGGGTGAACCTCGTCCGTGCGCCCCACGTGAACGTCGTCGAGGGTTAACCCTCGATTGCCTCCGACCTGCATGACATGTCTAGGTCAAGCTGTCATTCTTCTTCCTCACCTGCCGGACAGGCCTCACACGGTCTGCGCAGGGGCCCCGCACTGCTCAGCTCGTCCCGGCCAGCACATCCCGTCTGCCCGGGTCTGTCACCGGCCGTCGACGCGCGGCCGCAGCAGTAGGAGTACGAGTGAGACGAATCCCCCGTCAGGCGGCCGCAGCCGGAGCGCTGGCGGCCACCGCCGCGTTCCTGGCCGTCGGCATACAGACGGTCCCCGCGGCCGCCAAGCCTGCCGCCCCCCACCCCAGTCCGCTGCGCACCGCAGGCCTGGAGGCCAAGCTCACCCCCGCCCAGCACTCGGCACTGCTGAAGAGCGCGGCACAGAAGACCACGGCGACCGCCGGCACCCTGGGCCTCGGGGCCAAGGAGAAGCTGGTCGTCAAGGACGTCGTCAAGGACCAGGACGGCACGCTCCACACCCGCTACGAGCGCACCTACTCCGGCCTGCCGGTGCTGGGCGGCGACGTGATCGTGCACACCCCGCCGGCGTCCCTCGCCGCCGGCACGGTGAGCAGCACCTTCAACAACAAGCGGACCATCAAGGTCGCCTCCACCACCGCGACCTTCACCAAGTCCGCCGCCGCGAGCAAGGCGCTGAAGGCCGCCAAGTCCCTGGCCGCCGAGAAGCCCACCACCGACAGCGCCCGCAAGGTGATCTGGGCCGGCAGCGGCACCCCGAAGCTTGCCTGGGAGACCGTGATCGGCGGCCTCCAGGACGACGGCACCCCGAGCCAGCTGCATGTCATCACCGACGCCACCACCGGCCAGGAGCTCTACCGCTACCAGGGCATCAAGACCGGTACGGGCAACACCCAGTACAGCGGCACGGTCACGCTGAACACCACGCTGTCCGGTTCGACGTACCAGCTGTACGACACCACGCGCGGCGGCCACAAGACGTACAGCCTCAACAACGGCACCTCGGGCACGGGCACGTTGATGACCGACTCCGACGACACGTGGGGCACCGGAGCCGGCTCGAACACCCAGACCGCCGGCGCGGACGCGGCCTACGGCGCCCAGGAGACCTGGGACTTCTACAAGAACACGTTCGGCCGCAGCGGCATCAAGAACGACGGCGTCGCCGCCTACTCGCGCGTCCACTACAGCTCGGCGTACGTCAACGCCTTCTGGGACGACAGCTGCTTCTGCATGACGTACGGCGACGGCTCGGGCGGCACCCACGCGCTCACCTCGCTCGACGTGGCCGGGCACGAGATGAGCCACGGCGTCACCTCCAACACGGCGGGCCTGGACTACAGCGGTGAGTCCGGCGGCCTCAACGAGGCCACGTCCGACATCTTCGGCACCGGCGTCGAGTTCTACGCCAACAACTCCAGCGACGTCGGCGACTACCTCATCGGCGAGAAGATCGACATCAACGGCGACGGCACGCCGCTGCGTTACATGGACAAGCCGAGCAAGGACGGCGGCTCCGCGGACAGTTGGTACTCAGGCGTCGGCAACCTGGACGTCCACTACTCCTCGGGCCCGGCGAACCACATGTTCTACCTGCTCTCCGAGGGCAGCGGCACCAAGGTCATCAACGGTGTCACGTACAACAGCACGACCTCCGACGGAGTCGCCGTCGCGGGCATCGGCCGGGCCGCGGCCCTGCAGATCTGGTACAAGGCGCTGACGTCGTACATGACGTCCAGCACCAACTACGCGGGCGCCCGCACCGCCGCCCTGAACGCGGCCACCGCCCTGTACGGCGCCAGCTCCACCCAGTACGCGGGGGTGGCGAACGCCTTCGCGGGCATCAACGTCGGCAGCCATGTCACGCCGCCGTCGAGCGGGGTGACCGTCACCAACCCGGGCAGCCAGTCGTCCACCGTCGGCACCGCGGTGAGCCTGCAGATCTCGGCCAGCAGCACCAACACCGGCTCGCTGAGCTACGCCGCGACCGGGCTGCCCACCGGCCTGTCGATCAACAGCTCCACCGGAGCGATCACCGGGACGCCGACCACCGCCGGGACGTACAGCACCACGGTCACCGTCACCGACAGCACCGGAGCCACCGGAACGGCGTCCTTCACCTGGACCGTCAGCTCCTCCGGCGGCGGCACCTGCACCTCGGCGCAGCTGCTCGGCAACCCCGGCTTCGAGTCGGGCAACACCACCTGGACCGCGACCAGCGGCGTCATCACCAACTCCAGCAGCCAGGCGGCGCACGCCGGTTCGTACAAGGCGTGGCTGGACGGCTACGGCTCGACGCACACCGACACGCTCTCCCAGTCGGTGACGATCCCGTCCGGCTGCAAGGCCAGCCTCACCTTCTACCTGCACATCGACAGCGCGGAGACGACCACCAGCACCGCGTACGACAAACTGACGGTCACCGCCGGCACCACGACGCTGGCGACGTACTCCAACCTGAACAAGGCCACGGGGTACACGCAGAAGACCTTCGACCTGTCCTCGTTCGCCGGTACCACCGTCGCTCTGAAGTTCAGCGGGGTCGAGGACTCCTCGCTCCAGACCAGCTTCGTCGTCGACGACACCGCCGTCACGACCAGCTGACCGACCCGATCGATACCGTCTGACGCCTCCCCGGCAACAGCCGCGACGTGGGTCACCCGCCAGGGTGGCCCACGTCGCGTCGGTGTGTCGTGGTCCTCGTGTTGTCGTCGTTCCCGTGACGTCGTCGACGCCGGGCCGGCTCAGGCGAGGGCGAGGAAGAGCTTCTCGAGTTCGGCCTCGGACATCGGGGGCGTCTCGTCGTCGGCCGCGGCCATGCACTGGCGCATCCCGCTGGCGACGATCTTGAATCCGGCGCGGTCGAGCGCGCGCGAGACGGCGGCGAGTTGGGTGACCACGTCCTTGCAGTCGCGGCCGGCCTCGATCATGGCGATGACGCCGGTCAGCTGCCCCTGAGCGCGGCGCAGGCGGTTGAGGATCGCGGTACTGGCTTCCTCGTCGACGGACATGGCCATGGGGTGGCTCCTCCTCGGGGTGGTGCAGTTGAGTTTACCCCCTGGGGTATCAATGGGGGCGGCCGTCCGGGAGGCCGCCGGTCGGCCCGCCCGGTCCGATGACCTTCTTTATCGCGGGATCGTCAACCGGTCGGTTCGCCCGGGCGACCCTTGGGGGGAGGTCGCCGTGGGGGAGAGTGTGCCGAGCCCGGCGGCGAGAACGAGCCAGACGGCCGCGACGACTTTCGGGGTGGCGGTGGCCCCTCGGGGCGGCCCGGCCCGTTCCCGGACCCTCACCGTGGTCCGAGGTCGGCCCCCGGGTGCCCGTTCGCGGTCGAGGATTTTGGCGCGATCGGCCCCCGCGCCGCTGAGGCGGATGTGATTTCGGCTCCCTTTTGGTGCGGCCCCGCTCATGGCGTGACGTTTCCGCAGACGTGAAGCGCCGCAGATGCATGCGTGAAATGTGTAGCACGGTATGGGGTATGCCGGAACAAAGTCCTCCGTTTTCCATGCGGATGAGTGGTCCGTATTCCCTCTGGTTTGTTGGTGTGTTGACTCGGAAAAGAACCTTCGCGACGGGTGGGGATAGGCCGTGCGAATATTCTGATTCGCACCAGGGAATCAAGCTCGGGGCCATGGATCACAGGGAATTGTTAGACCACTTAGATGAGTACGAAATCATCGATCGAGCGATTGATCGAGCAAGCCACGCATCCCAGGAAGAGGTGCGGCGGGAGTTCTCCTGGGATGTGATCGCCAGTCACCGGGAGCGACTGATGAGGCTGGTCCGCCGCCGGCTGCCGAATGCTCAGGACGCGGAGGACTGCGTTCAGGAAGCGATGCTCAGAGCGGCCGCCCACGGCAATCTCGACCAGGACCGGATCGGTCCCTTTCTGACCTCGGTCGCCCTTCGTCTTTGTGTGGACCACTACCGCGAACTGGAGCGAAGACGGCGACTGTTGCGCCGCGCGGCGGACGTGGGCGGACCCGAGCTGCCGGACGAAGGCGTGTGCGACCAGGACTTCGGACGCTGGCTGCTCGGCCAGGTGCACCTGCTGCGGGGCCGGGAGCGACAGGTGGTCCTCGCCCGCGCCCATGGGATCTCCACGCTGGAATTCGCCCGCATGCACCAGATCTCGGTCAAGGCGGCCGAAGGCGCGTTCACCCGGGGGCGGGCTCGGCTGCGGCTGCTCTGCGCCAGGGCCCTCGACGGCGCCGCGGCATGACAGATTTCCGCATTCCTCCCGCGTCCGGCGCAGGCCGGGAGTGGGGACGAAAACGGCTCCCGAATTCCGGGAGTGCGGATGAGATGGAAAGGGTAGTGAACGTGAGCAAGAATAACACCCAGGACACCATCAAGGATTTCATCGGCGATATCGCCGACAGCACCAAGAAGGCATTCGATGAAATTCTCGACCGGAAAGGCGACGATTCGCATTCCGCGGATTGGCTCACCCCGGGAAATCCGTATCAGGCGCTGAACGGGCTTCCCGGCGATGTGCTGCGGACGGTCAGCGCGCTGTCCGCCCTCGGCGGCGTGGCCAACCCCGTGGCCGCACTCGCCAACGCGGCCAACGCCGCGGCCGGCCTCGGCGCCGCCAACCCGCTGGCCGCTCTCGCCGGCGCGGCCCCCAACCCGCTGGCCGCACTGGGCGGTGGGGTACCCAATCCGCTCGCGGCCCTCGCGGGCGGCGGCGCGAACCCGCTCGGCGCCCTCGGTGGTGCCAATCCGCTGGGCGCGCTCGGACAGGTCGCCGGCGGGGCGGCCTCGGCCGTCTCGGGCGCGGCCGACATGGCGGAGGGCCTGGCCGCGCTGCCCCGGCAGATCGCCCAGCTCTCCGAGCTCGTCGCCTCCCTGGTGAACGTGCTGGAGGGCGTCCAGGGGGTGGCCGGCGCCATGGCGGGCGCCGGGCGGGCACCGGCGGCGAGGAAGAGCGGCTGAGCCGCCGCTGAACCGGGGCTCACCGGGCGCGTACCGCCTCACCTCGGGTGAGTGATCGCGCCGCATGACCCACGTGCGTGGGCGATCGCACGGATGACCGACGGAACTCGTCAGGCACAGGAGGTTGTGACACATGGGTGCCATGCTCGGCAGTCGGCTCCGGCTGGTTGTGAAGGTGCTGGGAAGCCTCGTCGCCGACGAGGTCGGCCAGGTGACGCGGGAGCGCCGGCGGTCCCGGCAGGACCCGAACTCCCCGGCGGAAGGCGAGGCCTCCGCCGGGGACGGGACCACCTCCGTGGACGGGGCACGCCGTGCGAAGGCGGTGCGGCACGCCCTGGAGAGCCTCGGCCCGTTCTACGTGAAGCTCGGCCAGATCCTCTCCACCCGGCCCGACATGGTGCCCGCCTCCATGATCGGCGAACTGCAGAACCTCCACGACCAGGTCGACGTCCAGCCCTTCGCCCTCTTCGAGCCCGTGCTCCAGGAGGAACTGGGAATGGACTGGAAGCGCCGCTTCGACGACATCGAGACGGTCCGCCCGCTCGGGGCCGCCTCGCTGGCCCAGGTCTACCGGGTGACCCTGCCCGGCGGCCGGCCCGCCGTGGTGAAGATCCAGCGGCCCGGGATCCGGGACACCGTCCGCGCGGACATGGCACTGATGCGCAAGGCGTCCCGGATCGTCGCCCGTACCGCACCCCGATTCAACGAGGTCATCGACGTCGAGGCGATGCTCGGCTCCATCTTCGACGCGATGGAACCCGAGCTGGACTTCACCGGCGAGGCCCGCAACATGGACGAGGCCCGCGAGAACATCCGCCGCTATCCGTCGCTGTCCGTGCCCCGGGTCGTCCACGCCACCCCCAAGGTGCTGATCCAGTCGCTGGCGCCCGGCACCTCCGTGCGCCATCTCGACCGCCGCTCGTTCAGCGACCGGGAGCGCACGGACATCGGCAAGGACCTGCTGCGCTTCATGTACCGCGGGTACTTCGTGGACCGGATGTTCCACGCCGACCCGCACGCGGGCAACGTCTTCGCGCTGCCCGGCGGCCCGGCCACCCTCATCGACTGGGGCATGGTCGGCCGCCTCGACCGGCGCACCAGCCTCCAGCTGCTGCCCCTGCTCATGGCCATCGCGCAGAACGACGGCCACGGTCTCGCCCACGCGTGGGCCGACATGGGCCGGGTCACCGCCTGGTCGAACCTGCCCGCGTTCGCCGCCGACATGGCCGCGCTGGTCCCCAAGGTCGCCACCGCCTCCCTGGAGGACATCAACTTCGGGGTGTCCCTGACCACCGTCCTGGAGAAGGCGACCCGGCGGGGCATCGGCTCGGCGCCCGCCATCTCCCTGCTCGGCAAGTCCTTCGCGAACCTGGAGGGTTCGGTGCGCTGTCTCGCGCCGGACATCGCCCTCGCGGAGGTCTTCAAGGCGGAGGCGCGCGGGATCATCCTGGCCCTGATCCGCGAGTACTTCTCCGTCGATCAGGTCGCCCGCAACACGATGGACCTGCTCTCGGCCGCCGCGTCCGCCCCCGAACAGTGGCGCGGGCTGCTCTCCGACGCGGCCAACCGCCAGTTCGCGCTCCAGCTCCACGAGCCGCACACGCCCTCCTCCATGGGCGGACAGCGGCCCTGGTCACCCTCGCGCGGCCTGATGGCACTGGGCGCGGCGGCCCTGTTCCTCGACCGCCGCCGCACGCCCCGCTGATCCACCCCACCATCCGATCCACCGTCAGCACCCCCCATCCACAGCCCATGTCAACCGCACGCACAAAGGAATCACCCATGCCCATGCAGCAACACGACGCTCAGCGCGAAGCGGCTCCCGGCGCCCTGGACGGGGTCTCGGAGACGGCCCTGTGGACCGTCCGCATGCGGGCCCAGGAGTCCGCGCGGGCGGACGCCCTCTTCGAGGACCGGCTCGCGGGCGAGTTCCTGGACGCCGCCGGGGCGGCCGGCGCCCCGCCGGGAGCCGGCGTCCTGCAGAAGGTGCTGCCCGACTGGCTGGCCGTCCGCACTCGCTTCTTCGACGACCACCTGCTCGCCACGACCCGGGAGGGACGCGCGCAGGTCGTCCTGCTGGGAGCGGGGCTCGACACCCGTGCCTTCCGGCTCGACTGGCCCGCCGGAACCCATGTTTTCGAGGTCGACCTGCCGGCCGTACAGACCTTCAAGGCACGGGTCGTCGAGGGACGTACGCCGGACACCGCCCGGCGCACCACGGTCGCCGCCGACCTGCTGGGCGACTGGCGCGGCGCGCTGCTCGCCGCCGGGTTCGACCCCGGCCGGCCCACCGCCTGGCTGTGCGAGGGGCTGCTCTTCTACCTGGCACCGGAGGCGGTGGAGCGGCTGATCGGCACGGTGAGCGCGCTCTCCGCGCCGGGCAGCAGCCTCGGCGCCGAGTGCCTCAACGCCGACACCGCCGACTCGCCCTTCGTGAAGCCCTGGCTGGAGGCCCTGTCCGGCACGGGGACACCGTGGGTGTGGCACCTCGCGGACGCGGAGCGCTGGTGGGGCGGCCACGGCTGGCAGGCGCGTGTCGCGGACCTGCTGGCACTGCCGTACGCCGTCGAGCGGTTTGCCCCGCATCTGGCCGCGTTCTCGGGGGTCCGGACGGACAGCATGATGCTGGTCACCGCGACGCTTCCGGACGGCGGCGCGACCTCGGACGACGGGACGAGCCCGGTCGGCGGGCGGTGACCGTGGACGGCCACAATCTCTGCCAGACCCCCACCACCTACCGGCTACTGCGCCTCGAATACCTGCTCGGGCTCCTGGTGGCGGCAGGATTCTTCCTCGCGCACCTGGCCGAGGTGCGCTGGTGGGTCGCCGTCGTCCTGTTCGCCTACGTCGACGTCATCGGCTATCTCCCGGGCGCGCTCGCCTACCACCGCAGCCCCGACCAGCAGGTCTCCCGCGTCTACTACGTGCTCTACAACACCATGCACAGCCTGAGCGTGCAGGGCGCGGTCCTCGGCGCCTGGGTGCTGGCGTACGGATGGGAGTGGGCGCTGCTGGTGCTGCCCATCCATCTCTTCGGGGACCGGGCCCTGTTCGGCAACTTCGCCAAGTCCTTCACCGTGTCCTTCGAGCCGGTTCCGCACCCCGCCGTCCAGGGCCCGCTGCGGGACTTCGCCACCGTCCCCTGGCACAAGGCGGCGGTGCGGTGAGCGCCGCACAGGCGCCGGCCGACACGGAGGCATACGAGATGCTGCGCAGGTACGGCAGCCACAGCAGCGCCTTCCTCGCGATGAACAGCGGGAACCGCCGCTTCCGCACGGACGGTGTCGACGGCTTCGTCCCGTACCGGGAGGCCGGCCGACGACACCTGTTCCAACTGGGCGGACCCGTATGCGCGGTGGAGGACCAGCCGAGCCTGCTGACCGCGCTGCTCGCACGAGCCGGCAGTGAGCGACGCCGGGTCGCCGCCGTCCAGCTCTCCCGCCCGCAGGCCGAACTGCACGCCGGACACGGCTTCGTCGTCAACCAGTTCGGCGCCTCCTTCAGCATCGCGCTCGACGGGTACAGCCTCGGCGGACAGCGCATGGTCAAGGTGCGCAACATGGTCAACCGGGCTCGCAGGGAGGGGGTTTCGGCCGTCGAGGTGCCCGCCGGGGAGCGGGACGGCGAGGACGTCACCGCGGCCCTCGACGCGGTGGACGCCGCCTGGCTGCGCGCCAAGGGCCGGCACGTCAAGGAACTCGAGTTCCTGATCGGCGAGCGCGGCGGCCCCGGCGCACCGCACCGGCGCTTGTTCACCGCCGTCCACGAGGGACGGACCGTCGGTTACGTGTCGTACTCACCGGTCTTCGGTGAACACGCCGGCTGGCTGTACGACCTCACACGGCGGCTCCCGGACGCCCCGCCCGGCACGGTGGAGCTGCTGTTCGCCACCGCCCTGCGCCAGTTCCAGGACGAGGGCTGCGGCTGGCTGCACCTCGGCTTCACCCCGTTCGTCCAGCTCGGTCCGGACACGGCCGCGCCCGGCCCGAGCAGCGCTTTCCTGCACCGCTGCGTGGAGGTGTTGGCGGCCAAGGGGCGCGCCATCTATCCGGCGGCCGCCCAGGAGTCCTTCAAGCTCAAATGGCGCCCACAGCTCATCGAACCGGAGTACCTGGCCTTCCAGGGCCGGGTGAGCCCCGGCGCCGTCTGGCAGCTGATGCGCCTCACCAAGTCGGTCTGACCCGCTCCAGGGCCCCCGGCCGTCCACATGACTCAGAAAGGCTGAAATGACCACATCCATCGAGAAGTTCCCGGCGGAGGCCGACCGGCACCGCGCCCCGGGTCTCCTGGAAGGCGCGCTGCGCACCGAGCTGACACCGGAGGGCTGCGACCTCGGCTACTGGTTCCGGGCCGTACCGGAAGGCACCCTCGGCGGCGATCCCCTGGGCCGCTCCCCGGACGTACCGGTGCCGGACCACATGATGGTGGACGGCCCGCTGCGCCAGGCCGTCATGCAGGAGCTCGCCTTCCGCTCGATGGCGGAGGAGAAGGCGGCCCGCGCCATCTCCTTCCTCGTCGCGTACGCCCCCGACCTCGCCGGGATGGACTTCTACACCTCCCAGCTGATGGACGAGGCCCGGCACGCCTACGCCTTCCGCGGCCACCTGCTCGAACTGGGTGTACCGCAGAACGAGTTGGAAGCCACCATGGAGTCGCTCGCCGGGGTCGACCGGGACGCCGTCCTGAATCCCCTGGAGGAGTTCGGGCTCGCCGTCATGGAGAAGGAACGCGACTACATCGGCGGCGTGATCACCCTCACCGTCCTGGTGGAGGGGGTCCTCGCGCCCACCGCCGAGCTGAGCGAGCGCAAATGGCGGCCCTTCGACGCGCCCGCCGCCGAGATCGAACGCGCCGCGGGCATCGACGAGATCCGGCATCTGTCCGTGGGCACCACGATCGTCCGCCGCCATGTCCGGCAACACCCCGAGGAGCTGGAGAGGATCGGTGAACTCGTCGCGCGCGGTATGCGGTTGTGGTCCGAACTCCCCGTGCAGCAGATGACCTTCCGCCGCGAACAGCTCTATCAGCGGGGGCTGGAGCAGCACCGCGACCTCGCGGGCGACTACGAGCTGTGGCCGGGCCGCCGCCTGGTCGACACCACCGCCGAGGAACGGATGCTCGCCGCCGCGGAATGGTCGCGCGTCACCCAGGAAGCGCGCCTCACCGACATGGGTCTGACCCCGTGAACAGTCCGCGCACACCCGCCCGCATCGCGGGCGTCCAACAACGAAAGGGTCGGTGGGACACCGATGACCGACAGCCCGGCAGTCAACTCCTCACCGTATGAACCGGCCGCGCAGGACGAGGACTTCCGCGAGCTGACCCGGCGCGTCCAGGCCGCCGGGCTCATGCGGCCCCGCACGGGCCAGTACGTGACCGGGATCGCGGTGGTCTGGCTGATGAACGCCCTCGGCTGGGCCGCCCTGGCCTTCTCCGGCGGCACATGGTGGAAGGTGGTCCTGGCCGCGGTCTGGCTCGCCGTCTGGCACGAGCAGCTCGCCTTCATCGTGCACGACGCGGGACACCGTCAGATCACCCGGTCCCGCAAGTTCATCCAGGCTCTCGGCCTGGTCCACGGCAACCTGATGCTCGGGGTCTGCTTCGGCTGGTGGGTGCAGCACCACAACCGGCACCACAATCACCCCAACCACCTGGAGCTCGACCCCGACATCCTGCGCCGCGTGGCCGTCTTCGCGCCCGAACAGGCCCAGGACCGCAAGGGATTCGCCCGCTTCCTCGCCGCCAACCAGCGCTATCTGTTCTTCCCGCTGCTGGGCCTCGAAGCCCTCGTGCTGCGTATCGCCGGCGTCATCGCCCTGCGCCGCCGGGCGTTGCGCAAGCCCCTTCTGGAGGGCGGCCTGATGGTGCTGCACGCGGTGCTGTTCTTCGGCGCGCTGTTCGTGCTCCTGCCCTGGCCGTCCGTCCTGCTCTTCCTCGCCGTCCACCAGGTCCTCCTCGGCTATCTGCTCGGCCTCGGCTTCGCCATCAACCACAAGGGCCTGCCGACCCGCGTGGGCAAGGAGTGGAGCTGGCTGGAGCGCCAGGTCCTCACCGCACGCACCCTGCCCACCGGCTACATCGGCGACTTCTTCTTCGGCGGCCTCAACTACCAGATCGAGCACCACCTCTTCCCCGGCATGCCCAGAGCGGCGCTGCGCCGCGCCTATCCGCTCGTCAAGCAGTTCTGCGTCGAGCGGGATATCCCGTACGTCGAGACGGGCGTCCTGGAGTCGTACCGCGACCTCGCCGAGCATCTGGGCTCCGCGAGCGAGGTTCTCCGTGGCACCACGGCCACGGCGTGAAGGAAAGGAACCAGACGCAGTGACGTTCTCGGTGAAGGCGAAGGCGAAGATGTCCCCGCTGTCCCCGCTGTCGCGCGTCGGCCGGAGGTCGGTGCTGGCCGCCGCCCTCCTCGCGGGCACCGCCCTGGGCGCCCCCGCCGCCCAGGCCGAACCGGCCGCGGTACGAGCCGCACCGGTCCCCGACCTCGTGTGCCGCCTCGACGCCGAGGTGAACTTCAGTCCGCCGCTCAGTGTGCGGGTCAAGGAGGCCGAGGTGACCGGGCACATCGGGTACCTGGACTGCCGCTCGCCCAGCGGGGCGGCACCACAGCTGACCGACATCGTCTTCGGCGTCAACGGCACCGGAAGATTCGGTGTGTTCCCGCCGACCTTCTCCGTGGAGGGCAACGGCGTGGGCACCTGGAACACGGGTGAGGTCGGCAGCCTCTACTTCAAGGGTGACCTCAAGCAGGGCAGCCCTGTGCCCGAGCGCACCGTGACGAGCGGCCCGCTCGCCGGCGACGGGATCAACGGGCTGTAGATCCCCACACCCCGGTTCGACAAGATCACCCCGGACGGCGTCGCGGGCTTCGACGTCATCGGCCAGGTCTGCTTCTGGCCCGGCGAGAAGGGCCGCTGCACGGCGTTCTGAGCCGACCACGCGAAAGGAGGGGGTGGTGGGGGGCGGGCGGGG
>NZ_JBHVST010000162.1:14789-15759 GCF_042885015.1 Streptomyces sp. NPDC058086
GCACCACCCCCTCCCTTTCGTCGATTCCGTCGTCGTACGGGACTCAGCCGGCCAGCGCCTTGAGCGTCTCCCGCACCACGATCGGGTCGTACGGCATGGCCAGGTGGGTGGTCCGGTTCTGCGGGGCGATGAGTTGGAGGCAGGTGTTGGTGACCGGGTGTTCCGGCCTGGCGGGCTTCAGCTGCTGGGCCTCGGGAGGCTGGACCAGCTCGTCCCGGGTCGACCAGATGACGGTGTAGTCGACGCCGTCCACCGTGTCGCCCGGAGCCACCAGCTCACCCACGAACTCCGAGTCGTGCAGCAGTTGGGTGAAGGCCGGGCTGATACGGAAGAGCACCTGGTCCTCCACGACCGCCTGAACGCCCGGGACCTGGCGGACCAGCTTCGTCAGGCCCGCCACCTCGACCCCGTGGTTGCTGGGCGCGATCCCGACGACACGGCGCACCTTCCCGGCCCCGCCGAGGTACTTGAGGTAGTAGTGCGGGAGCATCCCGCCCTGCGAGTGACCCACGAGGTCCACCTTCGACGCCTTGGTGTCCACCAGCACCCGGTCCACGAAGTCCGCGAGCTCCTGGGAGGACTTGCGCACGTCACCGAGACCGTACAGACGAGGGAGCGTGGGCAGTTCACCGTAGTTGAGGCGGAAGATGCGGTGCCCGGCCGTTCGGAGCGCGGGCGCCAGCTTCCGCCAGACGGACTCCCGGTCGCCGAGCGTGCCGTGCACGAGGACGACCGGGTGCGGACGTTCCGGTGTCGGGGGCAGGCCCCAGTCGTCCGTCTCGGGGTCGCCGTCGAGTCCGGCGATCAGCCGGTGTGCGGCGGACTGGGTGTTGCCGGCCAGCCGCTCGGGCGTCCTGAGCAGTTCGGTCGCGGCGCTCTCGGAGTTCACGCCGGGAATGCGGGGCAGGGACATGGGGCCTCCTTGGCCTCGGTCGTGTGTGCGGAATGGTCGTGAACACGGGGAGGCCCC
>NZ_JBHVST010000163.1:0-15507 GCF_042885015.1 Streptomyces sp. NPDC058086
AGTTATATGCGGCCTTCTACCTTATAGCCCCCTCACTGCTTCTGGTACATACGCTCCCTCTCGTTTGGTTTTGGGGGGGCTGCAGGGTCCGCGGGACCGCTCGCGGTGACCCTGCAGCCGCACACCCCCTCACTCCTCAGGGTCCGGCACTGGTGGACGACCCCGCATCGCATGGATGGGTGATTCCTGTCCGAAGCGCAGACGCCTGACAGTGGTGAAGCTGTGGTGCCCAGTGCCGCAGACACCGTGCATCCGCGGAAGATCCGGTTCGCTGTCCGTCTCCATACGCACAATTCAGCGGCGGACGAGACTTCGATACGCGAGGAAATTGCGCAAGTGAGGAATTTTCAGGGGCAGACCGCGAATCGCCCACCGACTGGATCTGCGTCGGTCGACCTGCGCAACGGGCCGACGGCTGGTCCCTATTTCAGGCGTAGGGCCACGTTTTTGCCGGGGCCATGACGAGCGATTTCGCGCTGCTCGGGATGGCGGTCGGCCGAAACCAGGGTACGGATGTGACCGCGGCACTCTTGGCGTTGACGGAGTCCGGTCTGGGCGCCGTGGTGACCGCGTGGCCAGCCGGCGGCGCACTGGCGCGGTCATGCATGGCACTGACGCAGGTTGCGCCGTCGGCCGGCCGTTGCCCCTCGGTCAGACGGTAGTGACCACTTGTGCGTATGCCAGACGTGGGGAGCGCGTGAACCACGCGTTCTCGCCCGGCCTGCCGATGTTGACGACGGCGAGAACCGAGTGCTCGCCATCGCTGAAGAACTCCTTGTCAATGCCCTCGGCGTCGAAGCCGGTCATCGGTCCTGCGGCCAGGCCGGCGGCGCGGACGCCGATGATGAAGTAGCCGACCTGGAGGAGCGCGTTGAGCTTCGCGGACCGCTCGCGCACCGCACGCTCGGCGAAGAGACTCTTGGCCTGTGGGAAGTGCGGGAACTGGCTGGGCAGTTCCTCGTGGAACTCATTGTCCGCGGCGAGGATGGCGACGAGTGGGGCGGCCACGGTCTTCTTGCGGTTGCCCTCGGACAGGTGCTCGCCCAGGCGCTCGCGCGCCTCGGCGGAACGGACCAGCACGATACGCAGCGGCTGCTGGTTCATCGAGGTGGGGCCGTACTTGACCAGGTCGTAGATGGCCTCGATCTGGTCGTCCGTTACTGGCTCGTCGGTGAAGGTGTTGGCAGTCCGTGCCTCCCGGAACAGAAGGTCCTGGGCGGCGGGGTCGAGCGCGAGGGACATGGTGAACCTCTTACGGGTGAGTGTCTGTGGTTTCTCGGTGGCATGGCGAACTGCAAAGCAGAGGAACTGAGCGCTGACACCCAGCAGGTACACGGCGGTCGTGGTCGTCCCGACGAGCCCCCACAGGAGGGGCCCTGAACAACACCGTGTCAGCAACAGGCTGGCCAGCGCGACGCAAGCCGCCATGGGCAGATGGAAGGCCGCCCAGATCCGCGTGCCGGCCGGGGCGGACCGCTCCGGCATCATGGGGGCACCGCCGTGTGCGACAGCAGCCAACGCGACGAAGGCGAGCGTCGCACCGGCAAGGAGCGCCAGGACTTCGGCTGCCCCTGGGGCGCCGCGATCGGACGACGTCACCGCGGTGGCGGTCCACAGCGCCAGGGTGTACCCGTGCGGGGCCGCGCTCGCGGTTACAGCAGCCCGGAGTTGGCCGCGGTATCCGCGCTCCGGGCCCGTACGGGCACCGGGCCCGGCCGCCCTGGGCTGCGGTTGACTATCCGTCCGCGACATGGATGACGGCCTTGCCACACCGGTGCTCCTTCTCGAGCGCCTCGTACGCGGCGGGGGTCTGGATGGAGTCTGGTGCGTCGCGGTCCGGCTCGACGACGAAGAACACCGCGTGTGCGGCAATGACGGGTGTCCGCTCACGCCCGGATCCGTCGGAGCTGTCGGTCCAGGTGGCGTCCCAGGCAAATTCTCCCGTGGTGATGGAGGCGGCCCGTACCGCGACGGCGGTATCGCCGGGCCCGGGACGCGGTGCGGTCTCGTGGACCAGTTGTTCGGAGCCTCCGCGTCGGTGAGCGCGTACTGCGCGCATCGTGTTCATGAGGCGGTCACTTCCTGATGAATGACGGTGCCGTGCCGGAGGCCACGCCGTTGCGTCCAGCATCACGGGTGGTGCCGGAGCCAGGCATCACCCATTCAAGGGATCCCTGCCACGTGCCCTGCGGTCGGTGCACCGCTCAGTCGGCCCCGTCGACGCTGATGCCCCGCTCGATCGCCAGCCGGGTCAGCTCGACCCGCGAGTTGATGCCGAGCTTGGTGAAGATGTGCTTCATATGCGTGTTGACGGTGTGCACAGACACGTAGAGCCGGTCGGCGATGGCCCGGTTGGTGAGGCCCTCAACGACGAACGGGATCAGTTTCCGCTCGGATTCGGTCAGGCTCTCCAACCCCTGAAGGCCGGCCGTGCGGTTCCGCACGGGGGCGGTGCGCACGCCGAGCTGGCGCAGGCGCCGCCTGATCCGTTCTTGATCGCGCCCGGCTCCTGAGGCTGACGCCAGCTGACCCGCTTCTTCGAAGTACGGGATCGCCGGCGTCGTATCGGCCGATGCTGCCATGAGCTCGCCGAGGTCCTCACAGGCCGCCGCCAGGGCCAACGGCCTGCCGGTGCTCCGGTAGCCGGTGATGGCGGACTCCAGTGCACGGGGGTCGCGGTGGAGCAGGCCGTCCACGTGGGAGCGGACTGCCCCGATGATCTGCCCGCTCTCGTCCTGTGCAGTCAGGCTGCGCAGTGCGCTGGACACGGCATGCGCGAGAGACGGGTCCTCCCCGCGGAGCGCGATGCGCACGATCGAGGGCCAGTGGGACGGAGGTACCGCAAGCAGCCGCGTCGGCTCACGGCTTTTGAAGCTTCCCGTGAGTGCCATCGCCGCTTCGCTGTCTTCGCCCTCCGCGTCCGCCAGGCCGGCGCGCGCGAGAGACACCCAGGGGCCGTACCGCTGTGTGTTCGTGCCAGAACCGGTTTCGGCGGCGCGGAGGTGGTCCCTGGCCTTGGCGAGGTCACCGCGTCTGATCTCCACCAATGCCAGCACGGAGCGGGCCTGCGGATTCGGCAGAGTGATCTCGAGTTCGTCCGCCACCATCAGACTGGACTCGGCCTCCACGGCCGCGTCGTCCAGCGCTCCCTGTTCGAGGAGTGCGCAGGCACGGGCGGCATGCCAGTGGGGAAGTGACCAGCCGAGGCCCAGCGCCTCCGCTTCGCGCTGTCCCTCCCGCAGAATCCGCTGGGTGTCCGCGAGCCGGTCGGTGGCGGTCAGCACGGTGGCCAGCCACAGCGCCGGGATCCGCGGGGGCCGCAGGTAGAGTGCGGCGGATTGGGTGCCGGCGCGTCGGGTGGCCTCCTCGGCAAGCTCGAGGGCGCGGGCCAGGCGCCCACGGTAGAAGAACGTCTGCGACTGGAACACCATGGCGCTGACGACGACGGCCGGATCATGGCTGCGGTAGGAGGCCTCGACCAGCCCGGGGCCGGTCTGCTCGGCAGCGGTGATGTCCCCGAGGTACATGTGGCCCGTCGCCTTGGTCTTCAGCAGCCGGACGCGCACGTCGGGCGGCAGCGCGGGAAGGTCGAGGGCCTGCCGGAGGTGTGTCATCGCGGCGGCGTCGTCGCCCGCGGCCTGGTGGATCTCGGCGGCCACCAGGCGCAGGCATGCCTCCTGCAGTGGCTCAAGGCCTTCCGGCAGAGTGGCGTCGACCAGGTCGAGCGCCTCATGAACCCGGCGGGTCCGGCCGAGGTACTCGGCGGCGTCGGTCAGCAGGGTGATGCGACGCCGGTCGTGTCGGGGCAGCAGTCCGGCGACCCGCTGAGCCAGGTCTGCAGCCGCGTCGGGGGCCGACGACGACAGTTCCCGTACGGCGGTGGTCAGCGTGGTCACGGCATCGTCGTCGACCGGGCCGCCCGACATGACGACGTGCCAGGCCACCTCGGCCGATCGTGCCCCGATGCCACGCAGACTGTCGGCCGCGTCCCGGTGCAGAGCGGTCCGTATGGCCAGAGGCAGGTTTTCGTGGACAGCCTGCCGTATGAGGTCGTGACGGAAGGCCAGTCGCGGGCCGTCGGCCGAGAGCAGACCGGCGTTCAGGGCAGCCTCGACGCCCGACAGCAGGCTGCCGACCTGCCTGCCGAGCATGCGGGCGGCCGTGCCGAGGTCGAATTCGCGGCCAAGGACGGACCCGATCTGGAGCAGGCGCACGGCATCTTCCGGGAGCCGGTCCACACGCGCGACGACACTCCGCCGGAAACTGACGGGGATGCCGTCGTGCAGGAGGCTCGCCTCGCCCGCCTCCATTCTGACGGCATCCGTATCGGCAAAAGCGCGCACCAGCTCGATCGCCAGGAAGGGATTGCCCGCGACGCCTCGCAGGAGCCTGGCCAGACCGGGTGACGGCCTCGCCCCGAGGACATCGGCCGCAATGTCCTGCAGCTCCTGCTGTGGCAGGGGGCCGAGGGTCAGCCATCGGGCTCCGAGGCGTTCGAGGTCCTCCCGCACCCTGGCCACGGTCGGTCGCTCGGTGTCCGACCGTACCGCCAGCACCCACAGGATCCGCGAGGCGGCCAGTCGTCCAGGCAGGGTGCGGAGCACGAAGAGCGTAGCCGGATCCGCCCACTGTGCGTCGTCCACAAGCACGGCCACCGGGGCGCGCTGAGCCCGGTCCTCCAGAGCGTCCGTGATGCTGTCCAGCAGCCAGAGCCGCTGGTCGTCGGTGGCTGCGGCGGCTCGGTTGGAACCATCGGAGGACTGCAAGGCGGACTGCAGTGCGGCTCCTGCCGCGTACTGGTCGAGCTCATCGGCCCGTACCGACACCACATCGAACCCGGACCGCCGCGCCATCTCGTCCAGCTCCGCGAGCAACCGGCTCTTGCCGACGCCAGGCGCGCCTTCCACGACGACACAGGCGCCCCGTCCGCCACGCACCGCGTCCAGGGCCTCACGGACAGCCGCGATCTCGCGGTCCCGTCCCCGCAGGCGCAGCCCGGTCATGGCCCGGTTCCCACGCCCACCGGCCTGGTCGTCGGCGGGGTCTGTGCTGCTCATGGGGCAAGCATGGCGCACGGCCACATCTGCCCTCAACGCCAGATTCCCGGTGATCGCCGCTTTCACCCGGGTGATTGCCGGCTGCGCGCCGTCCTCTCACCCTGCCGCGACGCATGCTCCATGCCATCCGGATCTGTTGCCCCTGGAGAGGAGCACGACGTGCGTACAGGCAAGGAATACCTGGCAGCGCTGAACGACGGCCGCAAGGTGTGGGTCGGTGACGAACTCGTCGACAACGTGGCCACACACCCAAAGACCCGGGCGTACGCCCAGAGCCTCGCGGCCTTCTACGACCTGCACCACCGCCCGGACCTCCAGGACGTCATGACGTTCGTGGACGAGGATGGCGTCCGACGCTCCATGACATGGTTCCAGCACCGCTCCAAAGAGGACCTGCTGCGCAAGCGGACCTACCTGGAGACGGTGCAGCGGGAACTCGGCGGCGGGGCGATCCCGCGCACACCGGATGTCAACAACTACGTCCTGCTGACCTACATCGACGACCCGGAGCCCTGGAGCAGCCAGTCCGTCGGGACCGACGGGAGGGACCTCACCGAGGGGATCCTCGACTTCTGGAACGTGGTGCGGGACGGCGACCTCAACGCGACGCCGGCCTTCGTCGACCCGCAGGCGAACCGCTCGCGCGATTCCGCACAGGCCGAGTCCCCTGCCCTGCGGGTGGTCGGCACCTCGGACGAGGGCATCACCGTGCGGGGTGTGAAGGCGATCAGCACCGGCGCGGCCTTCGGGGACTGGATCCACATCGGCGTCTTCTACCGCCCCGGCATTATTGCGGAACAGATCATCTACGGGGCGGTGAAGCCCGACACCCCCGGGGTCACCATCATCTGCCGGGAGAGCAACGTCCGGGACGGCGAGGAGGTGGAGCACCCACTCGCCTCGCAGGGTGACGAGCTGGACAGCGTCATCGTGTTCGAGGACGTGCTCATCCCCTGGAACCGTGTCTTCCACATCGGTAACCCCCAGCACGCGTCGCTGTACCCGCAGCGCGTCTTCGACTGGCTGCACTACCACTCGGCGATGCGTGCGATGGTGAAGGCCGAGCTGATGCTCGGTCTGGCCCTGCTCATCACCGAGCACATCGGCACCTACCAGCTGCCGCCGGTCCAGGCCCGGGTCGCCCGGTTCGCCGGCTTCCACCAGACGCTCAAGGCGCATCTGATCGCTTCGGAGGACCAAGGGTTCTTCACCCCCGGCGGCATCTACAAGCCGAACGTCCTGATGTTCGACTTCGGGCGGGCGTACTATCTCGAGCACATCGCCGAGATGGCCCACGAGCTCATCGACCTGTCCGGTCGTGCCGCGCTCATCTACCCTACCGAGGGGCAGTGGCAGCAGCCCGAACTGCGGCCGTGGCTGGAGGCGCTGCAGACCGGACCGGTCGGCAGGCCCTACGACCGGCTGAAGATCAGCCGAGTGATCCGCGACATGTTCCTGTCCGACTGGGGCGACCGCGTCAGCACCTTCGAGAACTTCAACGGCACGCCCCTGCTGGCCATCCGTACCCTCACCATGAAGCGCGCCGAGATGTCCCCGAGCGGCAGCATGGCAGACCTCGCGCGCAAGGTCTGCGGCATCGAGAACGTGAGCGACGACGACGAGACCGCGTACAAGGCTCAGGCGAACTACGCCCGACGCCAGGACGCCTCACGCCAGGACGCCTCGTAGCAGGATGCCAGGGCCCGGATCAGAGCACGCCGCACTCCCGGGCCCTGGCGACCGCTTCGCTCCTGTCGTGGGCGTCGAGTTTGCGGAAGATCGCGCGTACCTGTGTCTTGACGGTGTTGTGGGACACATAGAGCTCGGAGGCGATCTCACGCAGTGTCAGCGCACCGCACAGGGCACGGAGCACTCGGCGCTCCCCCCGCGACAGGTCCTGGGGGCGGGGGGCGGCAGGTGTCGCCACTGTGTCCCCGCCGACTCGGCCGAGCAGGTCCGTCAGCACCCCGGGCGACTCGCACCGGGCCGCCGCCCGCTCGGCTGCCT
Source organism: Streptomyces sp. NPDC058086 (assembly GCF_042885015.1). NCBI lineage: Bacteria > Bacillati > Actinomycetota > Actinomycetes > Kitasatosporales > Streptomycetaceae > Streptomyces > Streptomyces sp. NPDC058086. Next base: position 7,065 of record NZ_JBHVST010000163.1, read on the forward strand.
CGCGGGCCTTTCGCGCCCCGTCCGTGTTGTGCCGCGCGCTCTCAAGTCGCGACCGCGTGAAGTGGCACAAGGCGCGTACGTGGGGTTCGCTTTCCGTCCGGGGCGAGGCCGCCAGCGTCGCTTCCGCGCCGGCCAGAACCCGTTCGGCCTCCTCGACCTGTCCCTCCTCGAGGAGTAGGCCGGCCCGGCCGATGTAGGCAGGCACAGAGACGAAGTGCCCGCCCAGGCCGGCCGTCGCAACCACCTTGAGTGCCTCGTCACTCAGAATTCGCGCCAGCTCGTGCCGTCCGGCCAGCAGCGCGCACACCGCCCGCGAACCCAGCGCGCGCACGAGAACCAGGCCGTGCCCGGCAGCATGCGCATCACGGGTCGCCTCGCCGAGCAGCGCCTCCGCCTCCTCGTACCGGCCCGCCCACAGCAGAGCCGCACCGCGGGCCGTGCAGGCCAGGGCACGCCAGGACGTCAACGGCAGGGTGCCGGCAACGGCGGATTCGCCCAGACGGCCGGCGGTCAGGACCTCCCCCTTCAGACAGCAGGCCATGGCCTGGGCGACGGCTGCCGCATCGGACACCGTGCTGCCTTCGCCGACCGTCTCCGGTCCCGTCTGCCTGAGCTGGGCCACATCCAGCCAGCGCCGGGCCGTTTCCGGGGCGCCCCCTGAGAGAGCCGCCATCGCCGCCACGACGCACAATCTCGCGTCGGCGGCGACCGTGCGGGGCGGCAAGAGGTCCAGCCAATGCGAGACCTCCGCACTACGGCCCGCCGAGATCGCCTTCTCCCAGCCGTCGAGGACCGACGCGACGGCCGCGGACTCATCGCCGCCCAGCGTCCAGTGCCGTACGGCCACAGTCGTCTCCCCCTGCCGGGAGTACCACTGAGCCGCCGACCGGTGCAGGGACACGACGGTGTCCGACCGTTCGGACTCAAGGACGTCGGACAGCAGCGAAGACAGTGCTCGATGATGCCGGTACGCCGACGGATCGGCGGCGACGGGCACGAGCAGTTGCACGGTCCGTGCGAGCTCGCGCAGCAGTACGCCCGCCCGGTCCCCGGCGAGGGCCTGGCAGGGCCCGGTACTCAGCTCGTCGAGCACACTGGTACGCAGCAGGAACTCGCGCTGTTCGGTGGTGAGCCGATAGAGCACCTCGGTGGCCAGATACTCGGTGACCGCTTGCCTGCCGCGGGCCAAGTTCCCTTCCCGGTCAGTCTCGTTCGCCGAGCGGGCGAGGGTGCGCCCCATGATGCACAGCGCCGCCGCCCATCCCTCGGTGGCCTCGTACAGCGCGCTCGAAGTGTCCGCGCTCGGAGCGGACCCGAGCAGATCGGTGAGCACTGCCTGTGCTTCCTCGGGGGTGAAGGCCAGGTCGTGCTGGTCGAGTTCGGCGGTCAGACCCCGGGCGCGCAGGGTCGGAAGGGGTCTTCCGGGAATGTGCCGGGTCGACAGAATGACGCGGAAGCCGTGGGGAAGCCTTGTCAGGAAGTCCGCCAGGCTGCGCACTGCGTCGGCGTCCGTGATGGATTCCAGTCCGTCGAGGATCAGCGTGAGCGGTTCCTCTCCGCCCAGTCCGGTCACAAGACTCGGCAGGATCTCCTCGAGCCATGCGTCGACCGTCCACCCATCGCTGTCGAGGCGGGCGGGCATATTCGGTCGTGCGTGGTGCACCGCTCGCAGGATGCAGGTCCAGAGCCGGCCCGGGGCGTTGTCGTACGCGTCCAGGCTGAGCCAGGCGCACTCTCCGCGAGCCGCCAGGCCTCGCGACCACTCGGTCAGGAGCACCGTCTTCCCGGCGCCGGCCGGCGCGGAGACCACCACCACGGGCTCGGTCGCCGTGTCAAGCCGGCGCAGCAGACGCGGGCGTGTCAGGAGATGCGGGGGCTGGGCCGGAGGATGCAGCTTGAATGTCGCAACGGAGCTGGTCATGGCACTTTCCGTCGAGTCGTCGGGACGAGCGGAGCCCCCGACGCCCATGGCTCGCCTCGCAGGAGCCGGACATCGGGGGCGGTGGCGGGCCGGTCACGGGCCCCGCAGCGGCCTCCTTCGGACCGCTGCCACCAGGCCTAGTGCGAAGCCCTGAGCGCGCCGAAGCCGCCCGCGAAGTGGACCAGCGGTCGGCAATCCACCTGGTGTGCGCAATAGCGGACCTCACCCACGAAGATGGTGTGATCGCCACCGGGGAGCGCCTCGGCGACGTCACACACGACAGCCGCGATGGCGTCCTTCAACACCGGCACGCCGTGGTCGTCGAAGGTCTCGACGCCCGCGAACTTGTCCGCCTTCGAGGCGGCGAAGTTCCGTGCCAGGTGCTCGCTGTCCTCGCCGAGGACGTTCACGGCGAATCGGCCGTGTTCCGCGATCGCGGTCCGTGTGTACAGGTGGTTGCTGATACACACGAGCAGCTGGAGCGGGTCCAGGGAGAGGGCGGACACGGCACTCGCCGTCATGCCGATAGGCGTGCTTCCAGAGCACGTGGTGATCACGCTGACACCCGTGGCGAGCCGGCTCATCGTGGCTCGGAAATCGACTGTCGTGTGAAGGGTTTCAGTCATCGGAGGACCTCCGTGAAAGTCGGGAAGAGCGTCGGCCTGTTGCGCAGGACACCGGGTGAACTCACCGTCCCGCTGGGTGGGTTGGCAGGCATGTCGTTCGAGTAGGGCAAGAAGGCGGGCGGCTGCCCTATGACGTACGCGAGGTCATCGCGTTGGTGAAGTGTGTGACGCCGGCTGTTGATGCCGGAGAAATCGCGTCCTACGCCGGACGCCACCGGGCGTTCACACGGTCTGTCGGCTCATCGACGCAGTCGGTCGACCAGGCGTCTCAAGTCCGCGGACGGCGGCACTCCGAGCTCCTTCATTCTCAGTCCGTGGGGACGGGTTCGAGGACGAAGGTGTGGCGCAGCAGGGTGTACGGCACGTCGGTCAGCCCGCTGCAGGGCCCGGCGTCGGCCACGTACGTGTCATAGGACTCGACCAGCGACTCCTTGACCCCGAACACCGGATCAGTGTCCAGGTACGGGTCGTCCGAAGGGAACAGCATGCTGGTCACGCGCTGGAATCCCGGAGCGTCGATCAGCAGGTGCACATGGGCGGGACGCATGGGCGACCTGCTGGTCGCGTTCAAGAGTTCGCCGACCGGGCCGTCACCGGGTATCGGGTAGCTGGACGGGCGAATGGAACGGAAGCTGAAGTGTCCCGTCTCGTCGGTCCGGAACAGCGCGCGCATGGCCGGGTCGACTTGGCCGGGCACATCCACGTCGTAATGGCCCTCCGAGTCACTGTGCCAGACATCCACCCCGGCGCCGGTCACCGGCGCTCCCTCACGGTTCACGACCCGTCCCTCGAAGAACAGCGGGGTACCGGGCAGACCTCCGGAGATGTCGGCGGCGTCGGCGTGCTGCGGCCTGTCCTCCCTGAAGAAGGGGCCCAGGACGCTGTTCTGTGTGGCATTGGCGGGGCGTCGATTGCTCAGCGCATCGACCAGCATGGTGACGCCCAACACGTCGGACAGCAGGATGAACTCCTGGCGCGTCGGCGTGCACGTCTGCCCGGTGCGCGTCAGGAAGTCCACTCCCTGGGCCCACTCCTCCTCCGTCAGTTCGACATCACGGACGAAGGCGTGGAGATGCCGCACCAGTGATTCCAGGATCTCCGCGACACGGGCATCCTTGGTGTCCCGCATGGTCGAGATCACGGCCTCGGTGATGGTGTCGCTGGTCAGATCACGCATGGCGCGCTCCCTTGGTCATTGAGTGTTCGATGACGGAGTCGGTCTGGGTGTGTTCGTTGCCCGCTGACGTTCACGGCGTCTCCCCGGCCCAGGCGCGGGTCAGGAGGGCGTGGACAGCTGTCCGATCCACTGGACGCGGATTCCAGTAGCCGTCCCGCACGATGAGTTCGGCCGCCTTCTCGATCCCCGACTCGGGCATGCCGAGGTCCCGCAGTGCCCTGGGGGCGCCGAGCCTGCCGGCGAAGTCGAAGAGACCGCTCGCGGCGTCGTCCCCCGGCAGCGCCTGCGCGATGCGTGCCATGGCTCCGGGGGCGGCCGGCCCGTTGTAGGCGGCCACGTGCGGCAGGACGACGGTGTGGGTTTCGGCGTGCGGAAGCCCGAATGTGCCGCCCAGCACGTGGCACACCTTGTGATGCAGGGCCATGCCCACCGTGCCGAGGCACGTGCCCGCCAGCCACGCCCCGTACAACGCATCCGCCCGCGCCTCGCCGTCGTCCGGACGTCGCGCGATGACCGGAAGGGATCGGGTGAGGGAATCGAGCGCTTCACCGGCCATCAGGAAGGCGACCGGGTCCCGGTCCTGTGCGTAGAGGGCCTCCACGGCGTGCGCCATCGCGTTGATGCCGCTGACCACCGATATCGCCGCCGGAAACGTGAACGTCAGGTCGACGTCGTACACCACCGTCTTGAGCAGCGCTTCCGGCAGCCGCCGGGTCGTCTTCCTGCGGCCTTCGGTCTCTCCGAGGATCGGCGTCATCTCCGAGCCGGCATAGGTGGTGGGCAGCGCCAGCTGCGGAAGACCGGTCCGCACGGCGATCGCCTTGCCGAGGCCGATGGTCGATCCACCGCCGATGGCGAGCACGGAGTCCGCTCCCACGGATCTGGCGTACGCGACCGCCTCCTCCGTGACCTCGACAGGGGTGTGCGGGGCCGCTTCGGTGAACGTTCCCGCGGCTGCCGCACCCAGCAGGTCGCGCATCTCCGCTGCCTGGTCCACTTGACCAGGTGTGCACAGGATGAGCACCCGACGGCATCCGAGAGCATCGGCCTCTTCGGGGATAAGACTGCGCGTACCGCTGCCGAAGACCACCTTGGTGATCTGTCCCCGATGCACGAATGTCTTCATGAGAATTTCCTCGGTCCTGCCGCTCCGCTGTTTATGGAAGAAAGCCTCGGCACTCGAATGATGCGCGTCAACGGAATCCGTGAGTGATAACGAGGATCGGCGTAGGAATACCTTGTTCGCACGACGCACACCGACAGATCGGCATAGAGATCCCGTGCGATATCACTCATCTGTGGGATGCCGACGGATGCCAGGGCGTTGGAGTGTGGGCGCAGGTGCCTGTCAGGTGAGACACGACGAGACAGGCGTGTCTGCGGCCGAGCCGCTCCCGCAACGCCCGCAACGCCCGCAACGCCCGCAAAACATTAAAGAACCCGGCCGAATTCTTGACATTGCTTTACGGAAACAGCGTCCGATGGGTCCGCATTGGCGAGAGGCAGAGTAAATAAACATGGATAAAGTGGTCGCCACGGCCTTGGAGGCGGTGGCCGATGTGCCGGAGGGTGCGTCGTTGGCGGTGGGCGGGTTCGGGTTGAGTGGTGTGCCGAACGTGCTGATCCAGGCGTTGTTCGAGCGGGGGGTGTCGGGGCTGTCGGTCGTCTCGAACAACTGCGGGGCGATGGAGTCCGGGCTGGCCGTGTTGTTGGCGGCGGGCCGGATCGGGCGGGTGACGGGCTCCTACATCGGGGCGAACAAGGAGTTCGCGCGGCAGTATCTGGCCGGTGAGCTGGAGGTGGAGCTGATCCCCCAGGGCACGCTCGCGGAGCGGTTGCGAGCGGGTGGTGCGGGGATCCCGGCGTTCTACACCCCGGCGGGGGTGGGCACCCAGGTCGCGGACGGCGGGCTGCCCTGGCGCTACGACGGCTCCGGCGGGGTCGCGCTCGCGTCGCCGCCGAAGGAGGTCCGCGACTTCGACGGCACCGAGTACGTGCTGGAGCGCGGCATCCGTACCGACTTCGCACTGGTCCGGGCCGCGAAGGGCGACCGGCACGGCAACCTGGTGTTCAACAAGTCCACCCGCAACTTCAACCCCCTTGCCGCGATGGCCGGGCGGGTGACGATCGCCGAGGTGGAGGAGCTCGTCGAGCCCGGCGCGATCGATCCGGACGCGGTGCATCTGCCGGGAATCTTCATACAGCGGGTGGTGGCTCTCACGCCGGAACAGGCAGCAGGCAAGAAGATCGAGCAGCGCACGGTGTCCGTGCCTGCGGCACGAGGGTCGGTGAACGGCTGATGGCCTGGAGTCGCGAGGAGATGGCCGCCCGGGCCGCGCGGGAGCTGGAGAACGGCCAGTACGTCAACCTCGGCATCGGGCTGCCGACGCTGATCCCCAACCATCTGTCCGAGGGCGTGGAAGTGGTCCTGGAGTCGGAGAACGGGATCCTGGGCACCGGCCCGTACCCCACCGAGGAGCAGGTCGACCCGGATCTGATCAACGCGGGCAAGGAGACCGTGACTGTGCTGCCCGGCGCCTCTTTCTTCGACTCGGCGCTGTCGTTCTCGATGATCCGCGGCGGCCACATCGACGTGGCGGTGCTGGGTGCGATGCAGGTCTCCGCGCAGGGGGACCTGGCGAACTGGGCGGTCCCCGGGAAGATGATCACGGGAATCGGCGGTGCGATGGACTTGGTGCACGGCGCCCGTACGGTCATCGTCGTGATGGCGCACACCGCCAAGGACGGCTCACCGAAAATCCTCACCGAGTGCGTGCTGCCGCTGACCGGGAAGCGTTGCGTGAACCGGATCATCACCGACCTCGGCGTCCTCGACATCACCGACGAGGGCCTGGTGCTGGTCGAGTGCGCACCAGGCGTCGGCGTCGAGGAGATCATCGCCAAGACTGACGCCAAGCTGACCGTCGCGGAGGGCCTGAAGTGAGGAACGTATATATCGTCGACGCCGTGCGCACGCCGATCGGGCGTCACAACGGCGGTCTGGCCTCGGTACGCCCTGACGACCTGGCCGCACACGCCATCCGCGAACTCCTCACCCGAAGCCCCCAGTTGGATCCCGCGCGCATCGCGGACGTGTACTTCGGCAACGCCAACGGCGCCGGCGAGGAGAACCGCAACGTGGGCCGCATGGCGGCACTGCTCGCGGGCCTGCCCACGTCGGTGCCGGGCGTGACGGTCAACCGGCTGTGCGCCTCCGGTCTGGAGGCCGTTATTCAAGCCGCCCGTGCCATCGCGGTCGGAGACGCCTCCATCGCCGTCGCCGGTGGCGTGGAGTCGATGACCCGCGCGCCATACGTGCTGCCCAAGTCGGACCGACCCTTCCCGGCCGGACACGCCGAGCTGTACTCGACCACGCTGGGCTGGCGCATGGTCAACCCGAAGATGGACCGGCAGTGGACCATCCCGCTCGGCGAGTCGGCCGAACTCATCGCCGACAAGCACAAGATCAGCCGCGAGCAGCAGGACGAGTTCGCGCTGAGCAGCCACCAAAAGGCCGCGAAGGCTCAGGCCGAGGGCCTGTTCGAGCCCGAGCTCGCCCCCGTGTCGATCCCCCAGCGCAAGGGCGACCCGGTGCTCTTCGCCGCCGACGAGTCCGTCCGCCCGGACGCCTCTCTGGCCGCGATGGCCAGACTCAAGCCCTCCTTCCGCACCGCGAGCGAAGCGAGACGGGGGTCCCCCCGGCCGGAGGCTGGGGGAGGCACCGTGACCGCGGGCAACGCCTCACCCCTCAACGACGGCGCCGCCGCGCTCCTCCTGACCGACGAGGAAGGCCTCAAAGCCACCGGCCGCGAGCCGCTGGCCCGTGTCTCGGCCACCGGTGTCTCCGCGATCGACCCGCAGTACTTCGGTCTCGCCCCTGTAGAGGCCGTCAGCCGGGCCCTCGCCAAGGCGGGCAAAGGCTTTGACGACCTGTCCGTCCTGGAGCTGAACGAGGCTTTCGCCGTGCAGGTCCTCGGGTGTGTGGCCGAATGGCCCGAGTTCGACCCGGCGATCCTCAACCCGCAGGGCGGCGCCATCGCTCTCGGGCACCCCCTCGGCGCGTCCGGCGCCCGCCTCGCCGGAACCGTCGCCCACCAACTCGCCCGCCGCGGCTCCGGCACCGGCATCGCGACCCTCTGCATCGGCGCGGGCCAAGGCCTCGCCCTGGTCCTCGAACGCTGACACGAATGCGCCCGCATCGGCGTCGATCCCGGCTGCGACAGCTCTACCACTGCCTCCAGACCAGCGAACTGTTCGACGATGGCGGCGTCTGGCGGCTGCGGTGCCGCCGGGGCAAGGCGGCAGATCGGCACCGGGACGAGTGGTCGTTGAGGTGTGCGCTGTCCTGCGAGCCGGCTCGGCCGGTAGCCGCAGGACACGCGGATGGCGTCGACCACCATCGTCGGCACACCCGTGCGATCTGCTCCGGCCGGCGTGTGGACAAACCACGTGTCCACGCCGCGCACGTCCTCTTCCTCCGCGCTCCGCGCCGGCCAAGATCACGGCGTTCGGCCGCGCAGCCCCACATGCCCGGAAGGCGTGCCTTGACAGCGGAGAGGCAGGGAGCCAGCATGGAAACCATGGAAACTAATTCAGTTTCGAAAGTTTCCGAGGCTGACGGGCGGCGTGCTGACGTGATCGTGGAGGCGGCCGGCCGGCTGTTCTTCGCGCCGGGTTCCGTGCGGGTGAGCATGGACGATCTCGCCCGTGAGCTCGGGA
>NZ_JBHVST010000164.1:0-15434 GCF_042885015.1 Streptomyces sp. NPDC058086
GTCCGGCACACGGCGGGCTATCGCTGCGCGGTTGAGCTACGGGGCCTGGGGGTTTGGGTGGGGGGCGCGGGTAACTCGGGCTGTGACATGGGGTGCGTGGGGGCCGGGGCCGCATCGCACGCGGTGATCAGCATGCGACGAGGGTACTGGTTCATCCCCAAGCACCTGTTCGGCCGGCCGGTGGACACCATCGCCGACAGCGGGCCGCACCTGCCGATGTGGCTGGCGCAGCGGGTCTTCGGTGCCCTCCTGCGGATCATCAACGGCGATCCGACGCGGCTGGGGCTGCAGAAGCCGGACCACAAGCTGTTCGAGACCCACCCGGCCATCAACTCGATGCTGATCCACCACCTCCAGCACGGCGACATCGCCGCCAGGCCCGGGATCGCCCGCACCGAGGGCAGGACCGTGCGTTTCACCGACGGCACGAGCGACGACTTCGATCTCATCCTGCTGGCCACGGGCTACGTCCACAAAGTGCCGGTCGCGCAGAAGTACTTCGGTGACGAGCAACACCCGGACCTGTACCTGTCGTCGTTCTCGCGCGAGCACCCGGGCCTGTTCGGCATCGGCTTCATCGAGACCAACTCCGGCGCGTACCAGCTCTTCGACACCCAGGCGCAGCTGATCGCCGGGTACGTGCACGACGCGCGGCACCGGCTGCCGAACGCGGAGCGGTTCGCGCGCATGATCCGCGCCGACCACCCGGATCTGTCCGGCGGTCTGAAGTTCGTCGCCTCGCCCCGCCACACCGGCTATGTCGACAGCGGGGCCTTCGTGAAGTACCTGGGCAAGGTCGCGGGCGAGATGGGCTGGCGTACCGAGGGCCAGCCGCCGCCGGCACGCTCCCTGCGACGTGCGGAGGCGGCGGCATGAGCGGCTTCGACTTCTCCGACAAGGTCATGCTGGTGACCGGCGGTGCGGGCGGCATCGGCAGTGCGCTGTGCCGCCGCTTCGCCTCCGGCGGCGCCCGCTGCGTCGTCGTCGACATCGACGGGACCCGTGCCAAGAAGGTCGCCACCGACCTGCCCGGCGCCGGACACACGGGCGTCGGCTGCGATCTGATGGACCGCGCTCAGGTGGGGCGGTTGTTCGAGCTGGTCGCCGATGTCTACGGCCGTCTCGACGTGCTCATCAACAACGTGGGCATGACCAGCGCGGAACGCTTCGACGTCCGCAGCGTCGAGAGCATCGAGCAGGAGATCACTCTCAACCTGACCTCCCCGCTGGTCGCGACCAGGATCGCGATTCCCCTGCTGAAGGCCTCCCGGGACGCTCGGGTGGTCACCACCGTCTCCCTCGGCGGGATCTTCCCGCTGGGCGAGACCCCGATCTACACGGCCTCGAAGTTCGGGTTGCGCGGCGCGATGCTGGCGATCGGACTCGATCTGCGGAGCAAGGGCATCCTGGCCGGCTCGGTGCTGCCCTCGGCGACGGACACGCGGATGCTCCGCCAGGAAGCCGTGGACGGCGGCAACTCCATGCAGTTCCAGGACCGGCCCCAGCAACCCGCCGACGTCGTCGCGGCGGTGGTGAGCCTGCTGGACAAGCCTCGCCTGGAGGCCTATCCCCGGACCGGTGAGTCCCGTCTGGTGCGGTTCGCGATGCTCGTACCGAACCTGCTGCCCAAGATCTTCCCGCTGTTCCGCAAGCGCGGTGATCGCGGCATGGCCCGCTATCTGGAGGAACTCCGACGACGCGGACTGGCCCGGCAGACCGACGGGCGCTGGGAATTGACGGAGGAAGCATGACCACGTACGAGACACTGCCTGTCGTCAACCCCGCCACCGGGGAGCCGATCACCACCCTGCCCGCCGCGAGCGCCGCCGACGTCGCCCAGGCCGCCGAGCGGGCCCGGTCGGTCTTCGACGCCGGGGTGTGGTCGCGGCTGCCGGTCCGCAAGCGCGCGGCGGTGCTACTGCGGCTCGCCGACCTCATGGAACGCGACCTGGAGATCCTCGCCCGGCTGGACAGCCAGGACGCGGGCAAGCCGATCACCGAATGCCGTACGAGCGACGTACCGGGCGCGATCGAGTCGATCCGCTGGTTCGCCGAGGCGGCCGACAAGGTCTTCGGCCGTCTCGCGCCGAGCGGGCCCGAAGGCCTGGGCCTCATGAGCCGCGAGCCGGTAGGGGTCGTCGCGGCGATACTGCCGTGGAACTACCCGCTCGCCATGACCGCCTGGAAGGTCGGACCCGCCCTGGCCGCGGGCAACTGTCTGCTGGTCAAGCCCGCCGAGGCGACCCCGCGCTCGGCCCTGCACCTGGCTGCACTCGCCGCCGAGGCCGGCCTGCCCGACGGAGTGCTCACCGTGCTGCCCGGATACGGTTTCGAAGCCGGCGCGGCCCTCGCCCGTGACCCCCTCGTGGGGGCCCTCTCCTTCACCGGATCCACCGCGACCGGTCGCCGCATCCTCAAGGACGCCGCCGAGAGCAACTTCAAGCGCGTATCACTGGAGATGGGCGGCAAGAGCCCTCAGGTGCTCATGCCCGACGCGCTCGACTACGGGGACGAGCTGATCGGCAACATGATCGAGGCCGCGTTCTTGACGATGGGGCAGAACTGCACGGCCGGCTCCCGTGTCCTGGTTCACCGCAACATCGCGGAGGAGGTCCTGGAGCGGTTCACAGCCGCGGCCAAGAAGCTCGTCATCGGTGATCCGGCCGACCCGCGCACGCAGATGGGGCCGCTCATCAACCGCGCCGCCTTCGACCGGGTCGCGGCAGCCGTGGAGGCCGCCCGGGCCGGCAAAGCCCAGATCCACACCGGGGGACTGCCCCACGAGCTGCCTCCGCGCGGCGCCTACTACCCGCCCACCGTGATCACCCGCGCCCCCGACGGCAGTGACGTCCTCACCAAGGAGCTGTTCGGCCCTGTCGTCACCGTCCAGACCTTCGCCACGGAGGACGAGGCAGTACGTATGGCCAACGCCACCGAGTACGGGCTCGCCGCATCCGTATGGACCCGCGACCTCGACAGCGCATGCCGACTGGCACGCGGCATCGAGGCCGGTGTGATCTCCGTGAACGCCTACGGCGAGGGCGACATCACCACCCCTTTCGGCGGCTGGAAGCAGTCCGGATTCGGTGGTGTGGAGAAGTCCACGAACGCCTTCGAGCAGTGGACCCGGGAGAAGACGGTCTGGATCCGCACCCGTTGACCTCCGGCTCAGAGGCGATCCGTACGCATCTGCTCGCGCAGGTGGACCGGGGAGGTGCCGTGCCAGCGGCGTACCGCGCGGCGCAGCGCGCGTTCGTCGGAGAACCCCGCCCGGCGTGCGATGTCGCGCAGCGTCAGTTCCGCGCGGAGCAGCAGCTGTTCGACGCGTTCCCGGCGTACTCCCTCGACGAGTGCCTCGTACGTCGTGCCGCAGTCGGCCAGTCGGCGACGGAGCGTCCGCTCGCTCGTCGTGTGCCGCCGTGCCTGCTCGGCGAACGAGGGGACCACCGGGAGGCTCTGGGCGACGGAGATCTCCAGAACCTCCAGCAAGTCCTGCTGGTCGCGGCGTGAGGCCATCTGCGCGTCGAGCATCTCCAGAGTCGACGCGTAGGTCACCGGATCCCGGCCGGGCATCCGGGCACGGGCCCACGCGGGGGCGATGACCATGCGGTTGGCCGGGGCGCCGAAGCGGACCGGACAGCCGAACAGGGCACTGAACAGGTCGCTCCGGCGCGGCGGTGGACAGGCGAACTCCACCACTCTCGGCGCGAAGTCCGGGCCGACGGCCAGCCGGGACAGGGTGACCACGGAGGCGAGCCCCTCCTCGATCAAGAAGATGGCGACGGCTGGGTCCATGGCCGGATCGGGGAGGTCGGCACGCAGCACGAAGGCCTCGTCCTCCTCGCCGATACCGGCCGACCACACCACCATCGCCCCGGACAGGTTCTGGTACTTCACACCCGTCTCGATGGCGTGCCGCAGTGTGTCGTCGGCCATCAGGGCGAAGCCGAGCAGGCCCCATGCGGTCAGGTGTTGTGCCGCTCCCACCTTCATCCCCAGATGCTCGTCCCCGGTGAGCTCCAGCGCACGACGAATTGCCGCGCTGCCCTGCCGGTACGACACCCTCAGCGCGGCGGAGCGCATGACGGTCTCGTCCAGCCCGACCTGCACCAGCAGGGGCCGCAGATCGATGCCGCGCTCGTCGGCGACCGTGACGAGATAGCGCAGGATGTTCGGCTGGATCGTCGCCGATGTGCTGCGGCTGGTCCCCGGAGGGTTCGCGGGGCCGGGGGCAAGGGACATCGCACTCACCTTCTCCTGGGCGACCACTGTAGGCAGCCGGGCATCACTGGCCGCGCCCACTGGCCCCCGAAGTCCCCTGTACGGCCCCTGGCGTCCTGCGCTCGCGTTCCGCGCCTGACTACGTTTTCCGCAACTTGGCCGCATTGGCCGGCCGGCCATCCCGCGCACACAGGAAACAAAGGAACAACAACATCATGTCCTTTGACGCATCGCCCCGGGCGGGCTTCGGGCCTCCAGTCTCCAAGGCCGGCGCCCGAAAGGTCGTCACGATCGCGTTCGCCGCGCAGGGCGTCTCCGTCGCCGCCGTGTACACGACTGTTCCCGCCGTCACCGAGCGCCTGGGACTGGCTCCACTCCTGACGACCACATTGATGATCGCGGTGGCGCTGACGGCAGGGGGTGGCAGCTTCCTGGGGCTGGCCGCGATCCGTCGGGCCGGTCCCGTGGCCACGATGCGCGGGGCCATGCTGGCGGCGGCCGCCGCGCTGACGCTGATCGGCTGGGCTCCTGGACAGGCTGCCGTCATCTGCGCGTACATCCTCTTCGGGCTCGCTGTCGGTGCCCTCGATGTCGCAGTCAACACCTGGGCCGCGGCGGTCGAACGCGCCTACGGCCGCAGTGTTTTCGGCTCCTTCTACACGGCATGGAGCGTGGGCGGTGTGGTCGCGGCACTGCTCACCGCCGGGGTGGCTCGGCTGGAGTGGCCCGTGGCCGACGGCCTGGCCCTGCAGACAGGCATCGTGCTGTTGCTCGCCGCCGGTATGCGCACACATGCCCTCCTCGCCCCCGACGGGCCCTCGGACAACGACGCTGTCGCGCAGCCGTCGCTCGGGCGCAGCCTGTGGGTCCGGCTCATTCCGTTCGGCCTGGTTCTCCTGGTCGTCTACGTGGTCGAATCCACCGTTTCGGCCTGGTCGGCTGTCTACCTTCGGCAGACGCTCGCCGCCTCCCTCACGGTCGCGCCGCTGGCGTACGCGGCCTACCAGACCGGCACGGTCATCGGCCGAGCCGCCGCCGATCGGCTCGTACAGAAGCTCGGAGCGGTCGCCGTCGTCCGCAGCGCCGTCCTGCTGGCAGCGGGCGCCCTGGCAGCTCTGGCCGCCGCGCCGAGCTGGCCGTTCGCTGTTCTCGCGGCCGGGGCGGTGGGCGTGGGGGCGTCCGTCCTGGCTCCGCTGTGCCTGGCCTCCGCCGCACGGCTGAGTCCCACAGCCTCGGAGGCGGTCCTGGCACGCCTGAACCTCTTCAACTATGTCGGAGTCGTCACCGGCGGCGCCCTCAGCGGACTCCTCGGCTCCAGCGGCCACTTCCGTCTCGCCTACGCGGTACCGGCGGCCCTTGTACTCATTCCCCTGGCCGCCGCCCGCCATTTCACCCGGCCTTCGGGCTCGGCCCGTTTGGAGAACCTTCCCCAAAGGCTGGGAGGGGCCGATGCGGGCGCCGCCCAGTGACCACCCGAGGACGTTCGCCTGCGCCAGGCCGAGGGGCTCGATGAACTCGACGGCGCCCTGGGCGAGTTCCTTCGGGGAGTCGCGCGGCTCGCCGGTGGTGTGGCCGATGCCGACGTTGTCGAAGACGATCACGTCGTGGTCGGCGGCGAGGCTGTCCAGGAACTCCGGGTCCACGCCAGTCGAAGGTGGCGCGGAAGCGGTGCAGCAGGACCAGCGGGGTGCCGCCCTGGGGGCCCGACCGCCGGTAGGTGAAGGTCGCGGAGGGACCCTCCACGATGAGGTCCTCGGCCTCGTCGGCCAGATACGTGCTCAAGTTGTCCTTCTCTCTGGTGGGTGTACTCGGGTCTCGCGCGGGTCTGACCGGGGTTCTCGCGGGTTGGGCGCGAGTGTCAGCCGGCGAGCTTGTCGGCCTTGCGGATCAGCTGGTCGAAGGCCCGGGCGGGAGCGATGCGGCGCGCTGTGCTGACGCGTCGGGCGGTCGGGCCGGCGGCTCGGCATAGCGCTGCCTCTGTAGAGGATTCGCCAGACCCGTGTGTCAGGCAGCACTCGTGTTGCCGTGGAGAGCGTGGGGTCAACCGTCGGTGCCGAGTGCCTGTATTCGTGCCATGACGTCATCGGTATTTCCCGCTCCGCCGGATCGCATAGAGCGGCCGGATGTCACTGTCATGCAGCAGACCACCGTCGATGAGCTGACCCGTATTCAGGAGCTTTGGCCGTCGTTCGAGCAGTTGGTCGGGCTGCGCGGACGCAAGATGTACGCGCAGATCGACGAACGCCAGAACACCTACACGGTCTGCACGCCGGTCAAGGAGCACGACAGCCCGGACCGCCTGGGCCTGCAGCTGGGCGCCTTGGCAGGAGGCTGGTACCTGCGCGGCCGCCTTGTCGGCGACCCTCCCCAGATCTATGGGCGAATCGCCGATGGGATGGCCGAGCTGCAGGCAACGCTGCCGGCCGATGACGCCCGGCCACTGGTCGAGTTCTACCGCCGCCACGACGAGATTGAGCTGTGGCTGCCGATCCGGTCGTGAACCGGCTCAGCGGTACAGCAGGCGAACCGAGAGAAGCAGCCCATCCACCCGCCGGTCAGCCGGTGGTTGGATCGCGCCGAACGACCCTTCGCCGAGGTGGGAGGGCGGCCGGTTGGCCGCGGCGGCCAACAACAGCCTCGTCGTGCACCGCGGAGCCGCCTTCGCCGCCCTGGCCGGGGTGGTCTCGTGCACGCCGGGCGTCAAGACTGTGTCCGGAACCCGCGCTGCCGCGCTGCGACCAGCAGGGAGCGGGTACCGGGCCGACCGCACGTGGTCGGCGTCCTCACGGGCGGCGGTGAGGTCGAGCTTCGGTGATTTGGTGGTGTACGGGGCGGGCGGCGACTCGCCCATGACCCGCCTGTTGGGAGAAGCAGGGGCCCCAATCCGGTGGAGGATCGGCCGGACATCCGGTTCCGCCTGTACACCGCTCCCTCCGCTCGTTCCGCGCGTCACCGAACTCCGTCACCACCTGGACGGGATGGTCGGTGCGGCGCTTGGACAGCGTCTGCGTGGCCGTGGCGTCGGCCGGTGGCGGGCAGCGAGGTGTTGACCGGACTCCGGAGCGACACGCCGAAGGCGTGTGCATCACCTGCCTGGTCCAGCCGCTGTTCATTGCGTAGTTGCTGCCCGCCACCTCGTACGACACGGACGGTCGCCTGCGCGCCGGTGGCCGGCCTGCGCTCCGCGCGGCCGACCCGCGGCCCGGACCGGCCACAGCGTCAGTGCGAGACGGTCTGCGGGGCGGCGGGGACGGGCGTGAGCCGGTAGGCGCCCTCATGCGTGATCACGCGTCCGGCGGTGGGTGGCGCGAAGTGGGTGCCGAGGACCAGCGTGTCCGTGTCGGCCAGGGAGCCGAGCAGCTTGCGCCGCGAGGCCTCGGACTGCGCGGGGTCGATGTCGACGCACGCGCCGATGGCGGGGTGGGCGAGCTGGACCGGGTGGTGGATGCAGTCGCCGGTGATCAGCGCCGTCTCACCGTGGCTGGTGAGCTCGACGGCGATGTGGCCGGGGGTGTGGCCGGGCGTGGGCAGCAGGCGCAGGCCCGGGGCGATTTCGACCCCCTCGGCCGGGACGTCGACAAGGCCGAGCAACCCCGCCTCCTCGACCGGGATGATGGAGTCGCGGAACATCTGCTTGCGAGCTTCCTCCATGTCGTACGTAGTCCAGAACTGCCGCTCGATGCGGGAGGTGAGGTAGCGGGCGTGGGGGAAGGTGGGGACCCACTCGTGTTTCACCTGCTGCGTGTTCCAGCCGACGTGGTCGGCGTGCAGGTGGGTGAGGATCACCAGGTCGACGGAGTCCGGGGGGAAGCCGGCGACGGTGAGGTGCTCGAGGAAGTCGGTCTGCAGGTTGTGCCAGGCGGGGTTGGCCCGCTCCTTGCCGTTGCCGATGCCGGTGTCGACCAGGACGCGCAGCCCGCCCACGACGAATGCGAAGCTGTGGCTGTCGATGTGCAGGATGCCCTCGTGGTCGGCGAAGTCGGGGCGCAGCCAGTCCTGTTGCTTGACCACGTCCGGGGTGGCGTCCGGCAGCAGCCAGGGGCCGGTCGCGGGCGGCAGGAGGACCTCGTCGATGCGGTGGACGGTGACGTCGCCCACGGTCCAGGAGGGGATGGCTGTGGTCTCGTCGGCCGGTGACGCGTTCATGGTCCGTCGTTTCCTTTGTTCTTCAGCGGTGTTCAACGGCGAAGGTAGTCTGCGGTGTGAAGTGCCTTGCGCCGTGACGGGGTGAGTGCTGCCGCCGCCGCGAGGTCGAGGAGGGCGGTGGCCATGACGTAGGCGTGGGCGGCTGTCCGTAGTCCGAAGTGCTGGGTGGCGCGCCCGCGGCGATGGCGGGCAGGCTCATGGGCAGGTAGTTGAGCACGTAGTAAGCGGCCAGGGTCGCGGCGCGGTCGCGTTCGTCGAGCGAGGCGAGCATCATGCGCGATGCGCCTTGGGAGACGGCGCCGAAGGCGATGCCGGCCAGGGCCGCACCGCCGTAGACGGCGGGCAGGCCGACGCCGTGCAGACCAAGCAGGCTCAGGGCCGCGGAGGGGATGACCGTCAGGGCCCCGCCGGTGGCGGCGGCGATCGGCACCGTCCGCCACAGCGTCCAGACGGTGAGCGCGGCCGCGGCACTGACGGCGAAGAAGGCCATGCCGCCGACCGGGTGCGGGGCGTGGGGGCCACGAGGTGCGCGAGCGCCCGCCCGAGAGAGGAGCAGAAGCCGCCAAGTGCCCAGATGGCGACCACCCCGGTACCGGCCGCCGGCAGGGCGCGGCGGGCCGAGGGCGGCACGGCGAGCTGCGGGCGCAGGGAGCGCAGAGCGCCGGCGTGCGGATGGGCCGTCTCCGGGGTGAAGATGACCGCTAACGCCTGGGCGGCAAACAGTCACGTCAGCAGGACGTACACGGTGGCCGTGAGGGCGGGGGCGAAGCGGACGAGGAGGGTGGAGGCCAGTACGCCGGCAGCCATGCCGGCGACCGGGGCGATGCCCTGCTCGGCGGCCCGGACGGCAACAACGCCGGCCAGTGCTCGGCCTACGCGGCCGAACAGGTAGACGTCATCCTCGACCGTGCGGCCGGTCGAGCGGAGAACGCACCCGACGTCGAGACGGTCCTGGACCGCGTCGTCGCCCCCATGATGTACCGCATCCTCTTCCGTCAGGCCGGGCTCGACGCCGCGTACGCGCGTCAGCCGGTGGCAGGGCTCGTCGGGTCGACCGACCCTGACCGAAAGCCTCCGCGAGCAGACTCTTCCGCCCCCGAGCCAGCCTGCTGTGCCGGGCCCGAAGCCACCACACTCGAGCGAAGGACAACGGCTTGCGGCAACGGGCTGGTGGGGCAACGAACGGTGCTTGCCGTGACTACTGGGCAGGTCCGTCGTTTGCGTGCTTACGGGTGGGGATCCTGCCGATGTCAGGTTGTGGACGGGCGAACTGAGTGCGGTGCACGAGCGGTTCGTGCACGGGTTCAGCCAGGAGGAACCGCGCCGCCACTGTTTGCTGAACCGGCATCAGCCTGGGCGCCCTCCCCGGACACCGACCCCGCGGCTTCCCAGGCTCCGGCCTCTCTCCACACGGCAGCACCGGGGCCTCACCACACTGCGCCCATTCGACGCGGCGCTGGTCGACCTCCTCCCGCCTCCCCGACCCAGGCCCGTGGTGGCGGCTCCAATGCCGGGACACCGGGAGGTGTTCCTTGGCCCCGGGGTCACCGCTGCCGGGCGTCGTGCTCCGCTCGACACGCGTTGATCTCCTTGGCGTGAACGTCGGCCCAGCGGGCCAAGTCACGGACCGCCTCGAGGAGTGAGAGGCAGCGTTCGACCAGGGCGCAGTCCACCTGTGGAGGCTCGGTGGGGTGCACAGTGCGGCTGACCAAGCCGTCGCGTTCCAGGCCGCGCAGCGTGACACTGAGCGTCCGTTGGCTGGCGGGCTGGTGAGGCGTCGCAGCTCGTTGAACCGATACGTCGACTCGCCCAGCCGGCAGATGACGATCACGCTCCACTTGCCGCCGATCCGGCCCAGCACGCTGCGGATCAGCGGGCGGCTGCCGTGGCCGCCCGCGAGGCTCAGGTCGGCCCCACCCGCAGGTTGCCGTTGATGCCTTGGACGGTCAGGACGAGGTCGCCCTCTATGCCATGTCGAGGCCGGTGGCGTGAACCCCCGGACACCAAGATCCGCGCCGGCCGGGCCGCCCATGCGCACAGTCGACTGCTCGCCGTGCTGGGCCTCGATCTGGCCGGCGTGATCGCAGAGGTCGGCAGCGACGCGATCGGCTCCGTGCCCGGCAACGAGGTTCGAACGCCTCCCGGATCTCCTCCACGGTGCCAGGGTCGCGCACATCGGGGCAGGCCTGCGAATCAATCCGCGCGACCTCCACGAGCACCATCACCTGCTGCCGGGCACGGTCGTCCGGCAGCTGCGCCATGACCTCAACTGTGAGTTCCTCCACCACCACGCCGTTCCGAATTCCGCACACCCCCGTCTGATCGGCTCGGGCGGCGGCGTACGAAGGAACCGCCGAGCTCGTTCCGGCCTGCGGACAACCCTTGAGTCCGGCGCCATGAGCCTGTCGGAGGGCGCCAAGCAGGCCGGACTCAACTGGCGGACGGTCAGCAGATACTTGTCTGCCGACGGGTCTGTGTCACCGCCACGCTGGTCACCGAGCGGACGGTCCCGGGCGAGAGCGATCGACGAGTTGGCGCCGCTGGTCGACTCGATGCCGCGGGCGGAGATCCTCGGGGATTCGCAGGACCTCCATCGCCGCTCGGCGGTGATCCCAGGCGCAGGTTGATGGCGTGCTGTTGATCTGTCGCCTCGCACCGGACGGCGTCCTGTCGGGCAAGGTCGCGCCGGACGAGACGGTCGGGCAGGCTGCCGTCCGGTAGGCGCCGGGGGAGGCGGGCGTGGTCGTGGAGCCGCTCTCATTCCTTCAGGCCTGGGCTCCACCGGGACCCTGCGCGCCCGGCCGGCCCACCCCGATGTACCGAGGACTGTTCGCAAGCATGAATAGGAATCACGTACCCATCTATTGACGCGTTCATAGCAAGCGCTTACGGTCCTCTGCGAGAACATGGGAAAGCGCTTTCTCTTGCATGGCACCCCTGGTCACGAACGAACCTGGAGGCAGAACGATGCAAGTGAGACCCGTCATCGCGTGTGTCAGCCTGCTGGCCGGCGCGCTCGTCGCGCTGTCCGGCACCCCGGCCCAGGCCGCGAGCACCACCCAGTACGTGTCGCCGAGCGGCACCGACAGCGCGGCCGGCACGCAGTCCGCCCCGACGACGCTCGCCACGGCGATCAGCCGCATCGCATCCGGCGGCACCATCTACCTGCGCGGCGGGACGTACAACTACTCCTCGACGATCACGATCCCGGCGGGCAACAACGGCACCTCGAGCGCCCGTACCACCCTGTCCGCCTACCCGGGCGAGACCCCAGTGCTGAACTTCTCGGCGCAGAGCGAAAGCTCGTCGAACCGCGGGCTCCAACTGAACGCCAACTACTGGCACCTGTACGGCATCACCGTCCAACGCGCCGGCGACAACGGCATCTACGTCGGTGGTAGCAACAACGTCATCGAGCGGACGGTAACCGCGTACAACCGCGACACGGGACTGCAGCTGGGCCGGATCTCCTCCAGCACCCCCAGCAGCCAGTGGCCGTCGAACAACCTGATCGTGAGCTCGGAGTCGCACGACAACGCCGACTCCGACGGCGAGGACGCCGACGGCTTCGCCGCGAAGCTCACCACCGGCACCGGGAACGTCTTCCGTTACGACGTCTCCCACAACAACATCGACGACGGCTGGGACCTGTACACGAAGACCGACACCGGCGCGATCGGCCCGGTGACCATCGAGTACTCCCTGTCCTACAAGAACGGGACTCTGAGCGACGGCACCGTGAACTCCAACGGCGACCGCAACGGCTACAAGCTCGGCGGCGACGACATCGCGGTCAACCACGTGGTCCAGCACGACATCGCCTACGGCAACGGTCACCACGGATTCACGTACAACAGCAACCCGGGCACGATGACGATCTCGAACAACGCGAGCGTCGACAACGCGCAACGCAATTTCTCATTCGACGAGGGCACTTCGGTCTTCCGGACCAACACCTCGTGCCGCTTCAGCGTCAGCGGCTCGAACGACAAGACCGTCGGCGACGCCGACAGCTCGAACCAGTTCTGGACCGGCACGAACGGCTCCCGCTGCTCCTCCTACAGCGGCGCCCTGAGCTGGTCCTTCGCTTCGGACGGGCACCTCGCCGTGACCTTCGGCGGCAAGGTCGTGACGCCGTAACCACGACAGAGGCGGGGGTCAGGCGGTCGCGTTCCGCAGCCGCGCGAACGACGTGCGAACACCCACCCGTCGCGCGTGCTGCAACGCCGTGTCCCCCAGAGCCGGACGGGCCTGAGGGGCCAGCACATTGAGCTGGCCTCTCAAGCGCTTCGGCTCACTTCACCGGACGGGTTGTGGGAGCTGTTTCAGCGGGTGGTGCCGCCGACTCCGGGAGGTCCTGGCGTGATCGTGTTCGTCGCCACGTCAGGCTGCACATGGAACCGGCTTCCGCCCGGCTCTGGCCCCTCGGGCGTGACCGCGTTCCGCTGGTTCGCCGAGTGGTCGCAGGCTCGTGTGTGGGCCAAGTTCCATTGCCTGATCCTCGACGAACTCGGCAGTCAGGGTGAGTTGGACTGGTCGCGGTGCGCCATCGACTCCGTGAGTGTCCAGGCGGTCAAAGGGTGGCCTCTGATCGGACCGAATCCGACCGACCGCGGCAAGAGCGGATCGAAATCCCTCTCGTCATCGATCGTCGCGGCCTGCCCATCTCGCTGGGAAAATCCGCAGCCAACACCCATGACGGCCAAGCCCTGCAGACGCTCGTGCAAGGCATCCCACCGATCCGCTCACGCCATGGGCCACGACGCCGACGCCCGGTCAAGCTGCGCGCGCACAAGGGGTACGACTGCCTCCACCTGCGGCGATGGTTACGCACGCGGGGCATCGTCCCTCGCGTCGCTCGCCGCGGCATCGAGAACTCCACGCACCTGGGCCGACACCGCTGGGTCGTCGAACGCACCTTCACCCGGCTCACCG
Organism: Streptomyces sp. NPDC058086; assembly: GCF_042885015.1. Lineage (NCBI taxonomy): Bacteria > Bacillati > Actinomycetota > Actinomycetes > Kitasatosporales > Streptomycetaceae > Streptomyces > Streptomyces sp. NPDC058086. Next base: position 13,303 of record NZ_JBHVST010000164.1, read on the forward strand.
GCTGTCAGCGGCTGCACCGTCGCTACGCGCGCAAGCCCGACCACTTCCTGGCCTTCACCGTGATCGCCGCCACCCTCATCTGCTACCACCGACTCCCCAAATGAAAGGGCCTGTTGGCCCCTCAGGGAGAAAACGTCCGTCCAGATCGTCGTCAGGACTCCGTCGGCATCCTCCGCGAGGACGGGAACGCCCCGCACGCGGCGGCGTGCCCATGGATCGTATGCGGACAACCCTCGCCCAGGCGGGGGCGATTGCACGGTTTCCGGACGCCGTGGCCACAATGCAAGCGCACGCTCACGCTGGGACGCCTATTACCGCTCCGGGCTTGGAACTCCCGATCAGCGCACTAGGGCCTGTCCAGCGGATCATGTGACTACTAGGCTGCGACGATGGAACGCTTAACCGATGTGCCCGAGAGCCTTGCCCAGCCTGCAGATCCGGCCCAGGCGAATGACTACGACAGCTTCGCCGAGGCGTACTCGGCGGAAACCGAGAACAACCTTGTGAACGCGTACTACGAGCGGCCCGCGATGTTGGCCCTCGCCGGAGACGTGACCGGCCGCAGGATTCTGGACGCCGGCTGTGGCTCGGGCCCCCTGTCCGCTGCACTGCGCGACCGCGGTGCAGTCGTCACCGGCATCGACGCCAGCGCCGGGATGCTGGCGTTGGCAAGGCGGCGGCTCGGTGACGACGTAGCCCTGCACGTGGTCGACCTGAGCGACCGCCTGCCGTTCGACGATGGTGCGTTCGACGACGTGGTCGCGTCGCTGGTGCTGCACTACCTGGAGGACTGGGGGCCGACACTGGCCGAGTTGCGGCGAGTGCTCAGGCCCGGCGGCCGGCTGATCGCGTCGGTGGAACACCCTTTCGTGGCCTACACGTTCCAGGATCCTCGGCCCGACTACTTTGCGACCACCAGCTATACCTTCGACTGGAAGTTCAACGGGCAGTCCGTCCCGATGAGGTTCTGGCGCAAGCCGTTGCACGCGATGACCGATGCCTTCACCACCGCTGGTTTCCGCCTTGCCGTCATCAGCGAGCCGCAGCCCGACCCGGCCGCCCGTGAGCTGTTCCCCGACGACTTCCATGACCTTTCGACCAAAACCTGCTTCCTGTTCTTCGTCGTCGAGGTACCGCTGTCGGCCACCGGCTCGGACGACTAGCCAGTCGCGGATCACGAGCGGAGCCAGAGTCGGATCGGTGCGACGATGACGGTGCCGTGGAAGACGTAGGCGCGTTGGTCGAACCTCGTGGCCACAGCCCGGAATTTCTGACGGCCTCAAGAACCGTCCTCGGCCGGCCGCCACAGGGTGATGCCCTGATCGTGCGCGACCACGTTGAACGGCGACTCCTCGGGCCCTGTCTCGGTCAAGACGGTGAACTCCTCACCCGGACGCATCCAGTGATCGATGCCCCACGGCTCGCCCCGCAGGCAGACAAGTCCTGGCCGGCAGCGCCCGTCGCCGACGGCTGGGCGGACCGCGTCGGCCCGCGCCAGCTCTTCCCGCTGCTGGTGCACGCCGTGCTGTCCGGCCGTGGCTACGCGGAACAGATCCTGAGAACGGCTCAGGCGGCGTTCGCGCGGTGAGCGCGGGCACCGCCCGGAGCGACGTCAAGTGCGAGGAAAGCGAAGGGACTTATCGCATCTAGAGGTTGTCTCACGTGGCAAGTTTCGCGAGCTTCTTGTAGCAGGTCAGGGCGGCGGCCATGGCCAGGCCTCGGCTCTGCCAGTCGTTGCGGACCACGTACGGGATCTTGAGACCACGAGCAGCCCGTGGCAGGCTCATGCCGCATGATCGATGAATTCGCGAAAGACAACCTGCACGGGAGACTGCGGCGGGACCGCAAGGCGCTGCTCTGGAAACTCGACGGCTTGTCCGAATACGACGCCCGCCGACCTTTGACAGCGACCGGAACCAACCTCCTAGGCCTGGTCAAACACGTGGCCACCGTCGAGGCCAGGTACTTCGGCGAGGTCTTCGACCGCCCTTCCCCGGAACCGCTGCCCCGGTGGCAGGACTCCAACGGCAGCGATCTGTGGGCGACCGAGGACGAGACCCGCGATCAGATCATCGGGTTCTACCGGCGCACGTGGGAACACTCGGACGCGACGATCAACGAGCTTCCCCTCG
>NZ_JBHVST010000165.1:0-15368 GCF_042885015.1 Streptomyces sp. NPDC058086
CCATGTTTCCTTCGAGGAACAGGAAGTACGCCTGCGCCAACACAGCGCTCAAGGAACCGTCCCCTTCGAGGCCCCCCTCCAGTTCCGCGCGCCGGCCCCTGATCGTATTTGTCCACATGGATGGTGCCGCCGCGGTCCGATCCGACGCGGTCTTGGCGGATTCGGCGACTGCCTTTGGCGGTCTCCTTTGGTCGGGCAGTCTGGTGCTGGGTTGGGTTCCGTCCTGAATCAGTTGGGCGACCGTAGCGACGACGAAACAATGCGGGCGGTCTTCCGGGCATCGGGGCTCTCCTGACTCGACGCAGCGCTTCGCCCAAGGCAGACGCCGTCACCGGCTTCGCGACGGCCCCATGCAACGTCACGCTTCTTCGGCGTGCCGACGCTCGGTGTCCGGCTTCCGCAGTTGCTGCCGTACCTCGCCGTCGATGGCATGGGCCAGCCTCCGCTGGTGCTTCGCCGTCGAGTGCTGGTAGATCAGCTGGGCCCGCTCCGAGGACTGGCCGGCGCGGACCATCAGGTCCTTCAGCTTGGCGCCGGTGTCGGCGGCCAGGGTGTTGCCGGTGTGGCGGAGGTCGTAGAAGCGGAAGTTATCCGGCATGCCGACCGTCGTACCGCTATGTGCATCGCGACGACGATGGGACCGCGTCGGTGACCGTCACGATGGAACCGCCGGAGTCCGACCACTGGGCCCTGAGCTGGGGCGACCAGATGGATTGAGACGACTACTTGACACTGCTAAGTCGGACAGCCCGCCGTGGTAAAACCCTGGATCGTCCAGCTCCATGGCCAGCGCGTGTGAAGTCGATGTGGCAGCGGACGGCCTCCGCCGCTTGCCGGTCCGACAAACCGAGCAGGAACTGCAGTACACAGACAGTGGCCAGTTGGGCGGGCGAGCGGCCGGGGCGTCCGTCACGCGGGTACCAGCCCGCGAAGTCCTCGTCGTGCCACAGTCCGTCCAGCCGGTCTCTCACCCACATCGCCGTCGTATCGCCCGGATTGCTCGCCCGCGCGATCTGCGCGGTCAGAGACGGGATTTGCTCACCGGAACGGGGAGGGAGCGACAACTGACACCTCGACAACTGCGTCGGTCTTCGAAACAGCCCCGAGCATGCCCGCTGATCATGCTGGCGAACCGGGAGCTCCAAGATCCCCGACAAAGTCAAGCTCAGGTACAGGGCCAGTTCAGGCTGTCTGTCACCTCGCGCGCGATGCGACGCCACTGCTTTTCCCCGCCGGGCAGGGGCCAGGCCCAGGTCGGCTGTTCCGCGGTGTTCAGGTCGTGAAGGAGGCGGACGAGTTGTGGGCCGGCGGTGGCAGCGCCGTCCGGGACGGCAGGGCCGTGGATGGCGCGGAGTTCATCGAAGCGTGCCAGTTCGTCCTCGTAGAAGCCCACGGCTTCCTCGGTGTACGTGGCCAGGTCATCGCGCGGGACCGTGCGGTGCAGCTGCAGCAGCGGAGGCTCGACGGATTCGGCGACTGCCGCGGCGAACCGCGCGTGACCGTCCAGGATCAGATGGCAGTCCAGGCCACTGACCCACCACAACAGGACGGGTGGGAGTGTCCCATCACGGGCTTGCTTGCGGTACGCCTTGACCCGGCTGTCGTCGGCAACGGGCATCGGCCGCAGCGGCAGGACCTCCCACGAACGTCAGGCTGAGCCGGCCGCAGATCCGCCGCCTGCCCATGGGCGTAGCTGATCCCTGCAGATCTGGGTGGCTCCGCTGGCGGTCAGGAGGCCACTGCCCCGTGCGCGATGTGTGAAAGCCTGGCCGCGGGCGAAGGCGGGCACACACGACTGGACGGTGAGGACGCAATGCGAGGGGCCTATCACGAGGAACTGGACTCGATCAGTGACGGCCTGGTGGAAATGGCGAACCTGGTCGGCTCGGCCATCGGCCTGGCCACGACCGCTCTCCTGGACGGCGATCTGCGGCTTGCCGAGAGCGTGATCTCCGCCGACGAGAAGGTCGATGATCTCCAACGGGACCTGGAGAACCGGGCGATCGCGGTACTGGCGCGGCAGCAGCCGGTCGCCACGGATCTGCGGGTCGTGGTCACCTCGCTGCGCATGAGCGCGGACCTGGAACGCTGCGGAGTCCTGGCCCAGCATGTGGCCAAGCTGGCCCGGATGCGTTACCCCCAGCGGGCGGTGCCGCGCGATCTGCGCCGCACGATCCTGGAGATGGGCCAGCTCGCGCAGCGCCTGATGGCGCAGGCCGCTGAGGTGGTCATCACTCAGGACGTTGACGCGGCACTCCAGCTGGAGAAGGACGACGACCGCATGGACGAGCTGCACCGCATGCTCTTCCAGCACCTGATGGACGACCGGTGGCAGCACGGGGTGGAGACAGCCGTGGACGTTACGCTGGTCGGCCGCTACTACGAGCGTTTCGCCGACCACGCGGTATCGGTGGCCCAGCGCGTGGTCTACCTGGTCACCGGCGAGCACGCCGGCGAACTGACCACAGACGGGCCCGCATGACCTCCACCAGGCTCGGCGAGGATGTCCGTTTGCCGGGCCCTCCCCGATCGCGCCGCGCCTAGCAGTGCGCAGCCGACGCAGCAGCGGTTCGGCCCCGTTCGGCGGGCGTAGCGTTGGCAGGCCGAGCCCCGGCGGCCAGCATGGACACATGGTGGAACATACGACCGTCGTGCACGGCATCACCCGGAACAAAACGCACCCGGGAGGGTGGGCCGAGCACGAGCCGACCGGACGCGCAGTGGTGCGATGCACCTGCGGCCTCGACAGCGGCATCGTGGCGGAAACCCAGGCAATGCAGATCGCCGATGATCACCGCCGGACGGCTGCAGAAGCCCGCGTTCTCACCGCGTGACAACGCCGACGTACGGCAGCGGACGAGGACTCACACCCATGGACTGGCACGCCAGACTCTGCGGCGGATGTGGGCGGGGTCAAGCCGCCCGGGGCTGCTGTTCGTACTGTTGGCGTGCCGCATGGTGAGCGGTGTGCTGCCGGCCGCCGGGAATCAACCGCAGGCGGCGGTCGCCGGTATGGCGCGGATCTGGCGGCCTGCCGGTGAGACCGCCCGCGGCGCGGCCGCCCCCGTGGTCGGCCTCATGGTCGGGGGTCGCCTGCGAGTGTCTGCGGCTGCCTTCTGACGTGGCCCGCCGCATGGCGACATCGGCGACGACCATGAATGCCCCTGCGCTGCAGGGTCGGTCATTCGGCGTAGGCCTCGGACACCTTGAGCGTGTCCTCGTAGAGGTACATCTTGACGATCTTGTCGTCGGCCACCTGGAGGTGCATGGCGATGGGCATATCGAACGTCCGGCCGGTGCTCTTCGCGACCCGGGTGAACCGTCCCAGCATGACGGCATGGTCACCTTGGACGAGTAGCGCCTCGACATCGTCGATGTTCTTCTCGGGCACGATGTTCGCCCCCAGCGTCCTGAGGTAGTCGGCTACCTCGCTGCCCTTGGTGCGCGGCCTTCTCGACAACGTCTCGGGTAGTCATGATCAAGACACCTTTCATAGTGGCACCCTGGAAGCCATTCCAGAGTGCGCCGACACCCCGCGTGGCGCTTGCCCGCTAATGGGTGGGGGAAGTAGTGGAGCCTGCGATGGCGTCTGTGCCGATCCGGTGGGTCCGTGCACGCAGTCGGCAGCGGTACCTGCGGTCCGAGGCGGTCCAGGTCGGCGGGGATCATGCCGGGTGGGCCGAGGGTGACGTCCCCGAGTTCCTCGGTCACTGCCATGAAAAGCTCCACGTCCAGCTCGGTCTCGGGCGTGGCAAGGTGAACGGGAGTACCGGCTCGGGCGATCAGCTCGGCGAATCCGGCCGGGGATGTGATGTTGAGGGCGCGGGCTCCGTCGGTGCCGGACTTGATGGCGTGGGGCAGGTGCTTGGGGATGGTGTAGAAGTCACCGGAACGCAGAGTAAGGGTTTCCGGCCCTGCCCACACTGTCAGCGAACCCGACACCACCCAGAGCCGCTCCTCGTACTGCGTGTGCATGTGGAGCGGCGTTGCCGAGCCTGGGGCGAGGACGGAGTCGGTGACGTCATGCCGCCCTTCGGTTTCCGGTCCGGATGTGAGGATGGTGACGCGAAGCTCCTGGCCCAGGACGTACTGGCGGGCAGAACCGCCAGTCGCGGGGGTGAACAGACTCATGGTGCGTGGCTCCTGTGAGGGAAGGTGGACCCAGAGTCCGTATCGGTATGCCGGGCCCAAAAGATCAGGCGTTAAGAGCCCCTATATTGAAGATAGGGGCCATATATTGAAGTAGCACATTGATTGAAGGTGAAACTATGAGCGCCCCGGACCCCGGTGCGCGGCGCCCCTACCGAGCCGGTAGACGTGCCAAGGCGGCCGCGGAGACGCGGGCGACCATCCTTGACGCCGCCCTGCGTCTGTTCGTGGAGAACGGGTACGGACGCGTCACCGTCGGCGACATCGCGCGGGAGTCCGACACGGCCGTTCCCACGGTGTATGCGAGCACCGGAGGCAAGTCCTCGATCCTGGCCAGCCTCATCAGCGAGGGCATCGCGGACCCGATCGTCGATGAGACGCTCGCAGCCGTCGGCATGTCTTCCGATCCTCGGGAAGCGGTCGCTGTCGCCACGCACGGGGTGCGGATCGACAACGAGCGGCATTTCGACCTCGTCCGGGTGCTTGTCACGGCGGCCGCACTGGACGAGACCGCGAAGGAAACTCTCACCCGCGCCAATCGCAGCTACCGCGAGGCTCTCGGTGTTGTGGCCAGACGGCTGGAGGATCTGGATGCCCTGGGGCAGGGCATGTTCGTCGACCGCGCAGCCGACATCTTGTGGTTCTTCCTCGGCCACCACTCCTGGCGTCTGTACGTGACGGACTCCGGCTGGTCCTGGAACGACACAGAGAAGTGGCTGGCAGAGCAAGTGTCGGCCGCCCTACTCAGTGACCGGGTCGACTGATCAGGGCGGCAGAGCATAGCCAGACGCCCTCCCTGGTGCCACGGACCGGAAATTCCGGCCGGCCCCGCGAGGGGTACTGCGTCCACGTCGGTGTGAAGTGACAAGCCGCCGCACCGGTGGCAGCCGCCGTTGCCGGGGGCTTGTCGGGTCCGCTGTGGAGTGGGCCCGACCTCACCAAGCGCATAACGGACGAGATCACACCCGCCCGGCGAGGAACCTACTGGGATGTGAAGGGTAATCCGCCTAGATCACCCGCCCTCTCACAGGTCCAAGACCCGGCCTCCAGCATCCACGTGGACGTGCACGACGGAGTCGCCACGCTGACAGGGAGGGTCCACGACACGTCCCTGGTAGCCGTGGCCGCGCGTCTGGTGCGGGCCGTCGAGGGCGTGGTGGACGTGGAGTTCGACCTCACCCACGGCAAGAGGCCGCGTGAGGCACAGGGGCACTCGGTCAGGAGTTCGAGGGCACCTTGACAAGGTGACTCATTTTGGTCGGCGGATGATCAGTTGTCCGGGGTGACAGGTGCGGCATCGCCCGGGTGCGCGGGCAACGGCTGTTCGGTCCAGATGGTTTTGCCGCGGCCGGTGTGGCGGGTGCCCCAGCGTTGGGTGAGCTGTGCGATGAGCAGGAGTCCGCGTCCACCCTCGTCGGTAGTCCGCGGGTGGCGCAGGTGGGGGGCGGCGCTACTGGCGTCGGTGACCTCGCAGATCAGTGTGCGGTCCCGAATGAGTCGTAGTTGGATGGTGCCTGGGGCGTACCGGATGGCGTTGGTGACCAGCTCGCTGACGATCAACTCTGTTGTGAATGTGAGGTCGGAGAGTCCCCAGCTGGTGAGCTGGCGGTCGGCGAGGGTGCGGGCGGTGGCCACGATCGCGGGATCGCTGGGGAAGGTCCAGGAGGCGATCTGGTCGTCGCGCAGTACGGAGGTCCGGGCGAGCAGGAGGACAACGTTCTCCGCGGCTCGTCCGGACAACTGCGCGTAGATCACCGCGTCGCAGGCCTCCCGCGTGGATGCATCCTGCTGGGCCAGTATGTGTCCCAGGCGTGCGATGCGCGTGTCATCGTCCGGTGACCCGTGCACGAGTCCTTTGGTGTAGAGGGCGATCAGGGTCCCTTCGGACAGGTCTTCCTCCCAGGCCTCGAAAGGCAGCCCGTTGCCGCCCAGCGGCGGTCCGGCGGGCGCGCCGGCCGGCGCCACGTGCCCGTCGGGATGGGCGAGAAGTGGGGACGGATGCCCGGCACGAGCGACGACGAGTCGATGACTCACCGGGTCGTAGACCGCGTAGGCGCACGAGGCGGTGGTGGGCTGCACGTCCAGTGGGTCGTTGGCGGCAGCCGCACGGCTCTCCTCGGCGAGCCGGACCATCAGGTCGTCCAGGTGGGCCAGCACCTCGTCGGGGGCAAGGTCCAGAGCCGCCAGAGTGTGGGTCGCAGCGCGCAGCCGGCCCATGGTGGCCACGGCACGCATGCCGTGCCCGGCCACGTCCCCGACTGCCAGTGCGATCCGTGCGCCGGACAGTGGGATGACGTCGTACCAGGGGACGTCGTGCCACGGGCCGCCGATGCGTCCCGGCAGATAGCTGAACGCCACCTCGACGGCGTTCTGGTCGGGCAGCCGGAGCGGCAGCAGGCTGTTCTGCAGGACGAGGGCGGCGGTGCGCTCGCGTGTGTAGCGGCGGGCGTTGTCCAGGCCCAGGGCAGTGTGCGCGGCGAGTTCACCGACGGTGGTCAAGTCGTCTTCGTCGAAGGGCTCGGACGTTGCGGAGCGGTAGAAGCTTGCCACGCCGAGCACGACGTCGCGGGCGGCGAGTGGCACGACCATCATGGAGTGCACCCGCGCGGCTCGTATGCGGTCCGCTCGGACTGGATCGTGTGCCAGCCATGTGTCGTCGTCGTTGACCTTCCGGATCAGGCGGGGCCGCAGATCGGCCAGGCATTGGGTGAGCGGTGTCGGGAAGCCGTAGGACGCCTTCTCGCCGGTGGCGTAGGCGGGCTGAAGTCCGGAGGTCTCGGTCGAGTGGAACGCGGTGCGCCGGAACGTGACTTCGGAGGGCACCGGTCCGGGCTCGGGCGCCTCGCCCTGGTAGACGGAGTCGAGTACGTCCACACTGACGGCGTCGGCCACGCGGCCCACCACGGTCTCGGCCAGTTCCTCCGCGGTACGGGCGATGTCCAGGGTCGTGCCGATGTGCATGCTGGCGTCGTTGAGGAGCTCGATGCGCGCCCGGTGTCGGTAACGTTCCGTGACGTCTATGGCCAGACTTGCCACGCCCAGGGGTTCTCCGGCGCGATTGCGCAGCCGGAAGGCCGACATGGAGTACAGGCGTTCCCTGTGAGGATCGGCAGGCGGATACCCCGGCTGGACGAAGTCGATGACTGGCTCTCCGGTGCTCAGGACGTGCCGCAGCAAGTGCTCGACGGTGTCAGTCACCAGGGTGGGGGCGACCTCGCGCCCCGGTCTGCCGATGACATCCTCGGCGCGCACGTCGCGCATACCGGGCGAGGCAGTGTTGAACCGCACCAGGCGCAGGTCGGTGTCGAGGACGTGCAGTCCGATCGGCGACTCGGTCATCAGCGCGTCCAGCACCGCCCGGTCGAAGTCGCCCGGATCCGCACCGTGCGCGATGGCGAGGAACACCGCCCAGGACACAGGTCCCTCGGGACCGATGTGCGGGCACATCCACCACTCGGCGTCGACCGGTAGGCCGGACCGGTCCCGCAGGCGTACTCGAATCCCGCCGTTGACCAGCGGCGCCTGCGGAAGGCCTCCCTCCTCGTCCGGCTTCGGCCGGATCAGGAGCGACGACAGCGGTTGACCCACCATCTCCTCGGGCCGGTGACCGAGCAGCCTCTCGGCCTCCGCGTTCCACTCGGTGATCACGCCGCGGGCGTCCAAGAGGACCCTGGCATGCAAGGTCACCGGCGCGTCACCCGGTTTCTTGCCTGAAGTAGCCATCGAACAACCCTCTCGGCTCCCGGAGGACTGCTGCCCGTTCAGCAGGGCACCGCATCACCGCGGATCAGACCGGGTCGGTGCCACTCCTCCAGAGTGACAGGCGACCGCACCGCGCGACATCTCGACTCCGACACCAGGAACGGCTCCCTGTCCACCCCGGTGCCGGCCGATCCCCCCGCCGGAGGCACTGCTCTGGCCGTGGCCGCGATGTGCAGTGGTCGACTCATGGCCACCGGCCCTATCCACACGTGGGCACGACCTGTACGGCCTCGCCTGCAGTGTCACGTTCGGGCACCGGGGGCAGCGGTGGGCCGACCGAGTTGAGGCCAACCGTGCGATCGCCTACCGCATCCACCTGGATGTGGGCCGGGGCCGCGGTACCTGACCACCTCGCCGCCCGGCGCCTGGCCGACCAGACCGGCATCGCCATCATCGCCGTGGACCCCGCCTACATTTCCCGGTGGGGCGCCCAGCACTGGCAGAAGCCTCTTACCAGCAGCAACCGTAGGACGACTCGCCATGAGGCGGCAGCGGTGGCGATCGGAAGGCGCGTCCAGGGACGCCCGATCCGGCGACGGACGGCACCGCCCCCGCACGACCAGGGAGATCGTGCGGGGCATCGGACCGCCCAGGCCTGACCGGAGGCCTCTGGGCGTGAGGGAATCCGCCCCCGCATCACGGGTCCTGGCAACAGGACTCACTCCCGCACAGTCCTTAGGGACGGTCGTCATGACCGCGACACGAACCTTCACCGAGCAGAACCCGATCCGGGTGTTCCTGCTGGACGACCATGAGGTCGTACGACGCCTGGCCGACCCGCTGGACGCCGAACCGGACATCACCGCCTCTCACCTGGACCAGGATGAGGCCGGGCACCGCTCCGCGCATCGATCGCATCAGGGAACCCCACCAGACAACCCTGGTTCAGGCGGCGGTGAGAAGGTTCTTCACCTCGACGACGTCGGCGATGTTCTCCACCTCCGCCACCAACCGATCCGTACTGACCGGAGGCATCCGCCCTGTCAGCTCGACGATGCCGTCGTGCACGGCCACCTCAACGGACTCCCGGTCGCCCGGCGGGCAGCAAGCCTCGATCCTGGCCTCGACCTCCGCCTGTATCCCTGCGTCGTCCCTGATGAGGGCCTGCAGCAGCGCGTTGCGGCGTACGACGCCGACCAGGTGGCCCTCGCGGTCGGTGACCGGGATCCGCTTCAGCCGGGACAGCGCGGCAAGCCAGGCGGCCTCGGCGACGGTCGCTCCCGGCAGCACCGTGATCGCCGGGCTCGTCATCAGGTCGGCCGCCGTCTCACCGCGGGCCTTGCTCTGCAATCGCCGCTCACGCAGTCTGCCGATGTGTCCGGGCCGGTGACCGGAGGCCTCGAAGGCGACCTTCGCAAGCAGATCGTTCTCCGAGACAACGCCGACCACGTGGTCCTCGGTATCCACAACGGGGACGGCGCCGACCTGCTCACGCGCCAGGAGACGGGCGATGTCGCGGTACGGCAGGTCGTCGCGCAGGGAGGCGGCGGGTACGTCCATCACGTCGCGCACCAAAGGGATCTCGACTTTGGGCGGCGAGGACGGTTGCGGGGGCGACGCGGCCGACGGCACGGGGCGGCCGGTGGCGCCTGCCGGGGCCTGCTCTTCGGTGCGTGCATATGCAGCCGCAGCCGTGGCCACGGCACCCAGGTAGCGAATCAGCATGTCCTGTCGTTGCGCCTCGCCGGGGCTCCAAGGGCGGGAGGGCCGGTCCCGCCGAGCCTCGGCCTCCGCGGAGAAGTTCTCGTGCCTGTTCACGGCGGCCTCCGGACTCCGTCGAATTGCCTGCACTTCCAGTCTTTCGCTCCGGCCGCCCTTGCCAAGAGCCGAACGGCCCTGGTGGAACGGCGTGACGGCCCTATCCGGTGCGGGGCGGAACGAGAACGTGAGACTGAAGGAGCAGCCGACCGGCAGGACGTCGCCGATGCGTCTGCGGGACTTCCTGGAGCGCTTCCGTCCGGCGGAAACACCGGGAGCGTCCGCCACCGGCGTGCCCGCCGACCGTACGGCGGAACGTATCGCGGAGCCGGAGCCCGCTCTCGCACAGCTGACGGATGTGCGGCAGTGGTCGCCGGGTGCGCGCCAAGGCCCTCGTCGGCCGGTACCCGGGCGCCGGAGGAGCGCGGAAGGTCGCGGCCGGTGACAGGCTCGACCACGCCTTGCGGTGCCTGGCAGCGACCCCGTACGCGAGATATGCGCGGACAGTGGGCGGCCTCGCCACGCTGCTTTGGCATCTGCGGGCGGTGGTCGGGCCGGCTGCCCCGGGGCGGTGCCCGCCTGCTCGTTCCGCCGGCCGCCGGATTCGAGATCGCCAACATTGCCTCCCGGCTGCCCGCACTGGACGGTCGTCGCGCGGAGAGCCCGCAGCCGTACCGGCTCGGGGCGCTGGAGACTGCCTGGCGGAGCCCGCGGCGCACCGCCGTCGCTGTACCTCCCGCGCGCCGCGCAGTTGATGGCCGCGTCGGCCGGGTGGTGCCCGGCCGACCGACGGGGCGTTCCGGCCGGCCGCGGCTTCGTGGTCGAGTTCGGAAATCCTTCGGGGGTTGATCAAGTTGCAGTTCGGGCAGAGGATTCTTCCTGGTGATCGATGGTGTCCCGGTCGAGCCTGGCCAGCAGATCGTCCAGGTCTGAGGTGGTGAACTTCCACTGGAACGGCTGTGCTGTGGCGTTGTAGCGGTCCTCGAATGCTCGGAGCCGGTCTCCGACTTCGGTGAGGTCGGTGAAGTCGTTGGGCGAGACGACCTTGCGTTGGACGACCGAGAAGTAGACCTTCACCTGGTTCACCCAGGAGGCGTGGATCGGGGTGTGGACCATGACCGCGTTCGGGAACGCTGCGGCCAGCCGGTCTGCGGCTTTCTGGCCTCGGTGGGAGGAGCCGTTGTCGACGATCCAGAACACGCGCTCGGCGCTGGCGTACGGTTCCTGGCTCATGACCTGGGTGACCAGGTTCATGAACGGGTTGATGCCTGTGCGTTGTTCGCAGCGGCCGAATACCTTCGCTTGGTGGACGTCGTAGGCGGCGAGGTAGGCCAGGTAACCGCCGCGGCCGTAGGTGTGGTTGACGCGCGTGGCGCGGGCCTGGCCGGGGGGGCAGGGTGGGGTGGCAGCGGCAGCGGGCCTGGATGGAGGTCTTCTCGTCGGAGCTGATGACGTATTCGTCCTCGCCGAGTGGGTGGCCTTGCGAGGTGCGGGCGTACAGGTCCAGGACTCGTTCGGCCTTGGCGCGGAAATCGGGGTCGGTGATGAAGATCCAGGAGCGGTACTGCCAGGGCTTGAGCGCATCCTCGGCCAGCCAGCGGCGCACGGTGGAGGCCGACATGAACGTGGCGATGCCCGAGTTCATGGCCTCGCGGGCAAGTTCCGCGTACGACCAGCGGGATAAAGGCACGCCGGTCTCAGGTAGTTGGCAGGCCAGAGCCTTGACCTGGACGGTCTGCACTGCGGTGAAAGCCCGCGGTCGGCCAGGGCGCTTACGGTCGGCCAGACCGGGCAAGCCCTGCTCGGCGAACCGGCCCCGCCAAGTGCGCACGGTGTCCAGGTGCAGCCCCGTTTCCCGGGCAATGCTCGCGTTGGAGCGGCCCCTGGCCGCGTGCAGCACGACCTGCGCGCGCATGCGCATCCGGTACTCGGTCTTGTGACCGTGGGCCATCTTCTTCAGCTGCGCACGCTCGGTGGAGGCCAGAAATATCGGGCAGGCCGGAGCAACGGGCATGGGACAAGCGCCGATCGGGAGAAGTGGATCACGACAGGCCATAGCCTGCCGTGTCCGGTCCCCGGACCGTCGGGCAGGATGGCTGCCGTGTCCACACCTCCTGAGTCCACCCGACTCTCGCTCGAGCAGCGCCTTGGCGAGCACGCCCGCACTGCTGGGCCGCAGCTGAGGCGGCTGCACGTCCGCGACCGCGGGGCCTTCACCTACGTGGAGGCGGAACTGGCCGACGGCGAGGAGGTCAAGCTGATGCGCCTGCGCTACGGCGTGACCATCAGCAAGTGCTTCGCCCCCTACTACGCCTGAAGCGACCACTACGAAGACTCCCCTCCTGCCAACGACATCCTCGCCGGCGGCCCCGAAGGCGCCCTCGACTGAAGATTCCCCGTGATCTCGGAGACGGTTCTGTCACGCGGCGAGGGAATCAGTGGCCTTCACACACCTCGTCGGCGTCCGGTTCGCCGCACCCTCAGATGCGGGCGAAGACGTTGACCACCACTCCGATGTAGAGAATGACGAGGATGGTCCAGAAGGTGTAGACGATGCCGGGATACCGGATGTAAAGAGGTATCCGGATAGTCGGGTAACGCTTGCGAAGTTCACGTGGGGTCGGCGTACCTCCGAACTGCTGCTGAAGAGCTGCCTTACGCCACACCTTGTCGAGTTCGTCCTCACGCCACTGGCGGGGATTGAGCATGACAGCGGCGCGGTCGTCACCCACGACGAGCACCGCGCCGGCGATGCCGCTGGAGTTGATACGGGTCCGGGCCACGAAGCCGGGCCCTTCGATGACGGTCAGCCGGCGCACCCAGTTGCGCACCAGGACGGCGCCGTCCACGAGTGCCACATACGTGTTCACGGTGTGCAGGACCGCATAGGCCACATACCACAGGAAGGGGAGCGCGATGAGGGCGATGGCCGCGGGTGCCGCCAACGGCCCGAGCCCCTCACTGGTGCCGCGCCCGCCCGCGAGCATGCGCGCCATGCTGATACCCGGCACGATGACCGCCGGCACGATTGCCAGTGCCACGCGCCCGAACCGGCTCTTGTCTGGGGACACGAAAAGCTCTGTACGGCGGTCACTCACAGCTGCTCTCCGGTCTCTCCACACGCAGCGACAAAACGAAGGTCGTCACAGACATCATCCGCCCCCAACTCCGTTCCACTCCTGGTCACTTCTGCGCTCCTTCAGTGGATCCCGGTGCCCCTGGCAGGCACAACTGCCTTGGCTGCAGATCGGATTCAGACCGCAGAGGGCCGAGCTTCTGCTGGACACGCTTCGCGGGCAATCGTTCCGCGGCTGACTACCGTGCCCTGTCAGTCGTGGGCGCTCTTGCGGTTCGTGCCCGGCCTGCCGGTCTCCGGTACCAGTAACGCACTCAACGTGGTGCCCTTCATCCAGGACTCAAGCCGGTCGACGTCGATCAGCGTCAAGCGACGGCGAGCGGCGATCCTGTACTCGCGCTTGTCGAGCGGCCCGAGGACGACGAAGATGGTCACCTCAGCACCAAGCCCTGCGCGAGCGGCGTCGTCGAACCTTCGGAGGCGGTGGGCGTGTACAGAGCTGTCCTCGCACTCTCGTTGCCACTTCACGGCAGCCTTCCGGCCGTCCGGCAGATAGCCGGTCATCTGGCCGCCCGTGTGGTCGCCCCTGACCCGCTGCACGTCGGTGCAGCCGTCACGGCGGCACAAAGCAGCGATGTATTCCTCGAACTCGGGGGCGCCCATGTCGAACACCGGCTCCGGTAGGCGCTCGTACCGCTGGGACCGCTTGAACTTCGCCTGCAAACGAGCCGTGAGGTGAGGGTCCTCTTCGCCTTCACCGGAAGCGAGGTAGCGGAACACGGCCACGATCAAGCCAAAGGCCAACGCCAGCCCCAGTAACGTTCCCATGCACGATCCTCCCCCTCGGCTTGTCACCCCGTGGTTCCCGCATCCCGCGATGTGGCTTCCCCACGCGGATCAGGTACCGGGCCCTAGGGCCAGCACTTTGAGTGTCCTCAAGATCTTGGAATCGCGTCCGGCTTACACCAGTTCGTACAGATTGGCATTCACTGGTAATCCGGGGCGAGTCGGGCAGTCGGAGCAAGATCTTCGGCGGTCTCCTGGTTCCTAGGCGGAGACAGGGAAGTCCTTGCGCTTGATCTTGGCGCGGCGACCGTCCGGGTGGTGGAAGACGATGCCCTCGGCCAGGGCGCCGGGGACGAAGCGGCTCTCCAGTTCGGCGAGGAAGCTGCGGAGGCCGACGTAGTCGCGCGGCACACCCTGGTAGACCGGCACCTCCAGGTTGAACGGCACGCACCGATGGCCGTCCAGCCGCAGGGGGTTGCCCTGGATGCGGGGGCCGAGCGCTTCGCAGGAGTGCTCGCCGTCCGGCCACGAGGTGACGTCAGTATTGCGGGCGGCGGCGAGAACCCACTTGTCCTCCGCGGCACTCTCGGCGGTGTCGACGTACCAGCCGTCCTTGATCCCCTGTTCCTTCTGCAGCTTGCTCGGGTTGCGCCGCTTCTCCACCCGTACCAGCTGGCCCGCCCGGACGGTGAGCCGGACGTTGGTTCCGTCGAGCTTCTCTGTCGGGGCCCCCTCGCCATCGAACACCCATGCACACTCCACCCGCGGCCGGTCGACGACCCGAAAGTCGCTGTCCCGCTCGAACAGCGTGGGGATCTTCTCCATGACCTGCATGCCCTTTCTGACGTGGCCGATCAGTTCCTCGTGAGTGATGGCACCAGACGCCAGGCCGCCCGCCAGCGCGCGGACCAGGTCCGCGACCGAAACTTCAGCCTCGACGGCAACCCGCTTCAACGCCTTCTTCTCCGCGGGCGAGATCCAGGCGACCAGCCGGGACCAGCCTTCGGGCGGTGTCCATCGCGCGAGCTGCTCCGGATTCTTCCGGGGCCGACCGCGTCCTTTGCGCTCCTCCATGGGCAGGACCCTAGGTGGGAATTTAATAGTGTGTCAATTGGCATAACAGAAAATGACAGTTCGGACCTTCGGGCGTTGTGGCCTGCCGGACTGGCCAGAACGACGCGACAACCACCGCGGGGCCTTCGCCTACGTGGAGGCGGAACTGGCCGACGGCGAGGAGGTCCAGCTGATGCGCCTGCGCTGCGGCGGGACCACCAGCAAGTGGAGCTTCGCCCCCTACTGCGACAGAAACAACCGCTACGAAGACCTGCCCAACGGCATCCTCGCCGGCGCCCCCGAAGCCCTTGACTGCGCCTGCCAACTCCACCTCGCCGCCCACGGCATCTGACCAGGCGACACCCACAACACCGACTCCGCAGTCAACCCCCGAAGGACTTCCAAACTTGACCACTTAGCCACAGCCTCGCCACCGCGCTGCGGGCCAGGCCTCTATCGAGGTCCAGTGGGACACGCTGATGGGTGTGCGCCATCCCGCAGCCGTGGTCTGGACCGGCCCCGTCCGCTCACCCGCGGAACGACACCTTCCAATACGGCGCTCGCGCACGCCGAGACGGGCTACCGTGCCGCGGTCCGCGCCGCAGCGGAACACGCCGCCCGCAAGGCAGCCGCCGAACTGCTCGCCGCCGAGGCCGCATGGACCCGGCAGCGGGTCCGTGCCCTGCGCCGCCACTGGATATCCCGGCTGTGACGTGAACTGGCGGCAGTGACTCCTCCCCGTCCTGAAGGACTCCGTTGGGAAATCCGTAAACCGGGTGTGGGCGGGCCTCTATGCGGCCAGGTCAAGTCGGGCCAGATGCGAGGTCCTGGTCTGGCCGAGTGA
>NZ_JBHVST010000166.1:0-15341 GCF_042885015.1 Streptomyces sp. NPDC058086
TGGAAAGAGGCACTGAACCAGTTCTCACTCTTCTTCGAGGACCGGCTCAGCATCCAATGAAACCAGGCGACTTACACAAGATCACTGACACGCCCACAAGACGCCTCCTGCGGCCAATGTGTCAGGCGTTGCGTGATCGACTTGCCCGCGCTGCGCCAGGTCGTGGGGGCGCCGGAGACGTCGAGGGCGTTGCGGGTGTGCGATGTGGTGGTGTGGATGAACCACCGTGCTCTGGGCCACCCCTGCCTCTGAGGATGCCAACCGCCAACGCGACCCGAGGGGACGTTCTGGCGTATGAGGGTGACGGACTTTACCAACCGTCGCTGGGTGTGTGGGACGTTCGCGTGGAGTGGTCCGGGGACGTGGGGGAGGGGTGTGGACTCGGGGCCCGGAGTGCCGCCACCGGGGCGGTTCCCGGTTCGGAGGGGGCGGTGCGGGGTGGGTGGTCGGCTGGTGGTGGGCGAGTTACGCGTGCAGGAGATCGTCCGTGGGGACGGGCGGGTTTCCTGCACGGTCGTGGACACGGACTGCTCGGTGGTGGCGGAGGCGGACGGGTTCCTGCGTACCTGCGCGGCGGGTACGGACCGTACCTACGCGTATGTGCTGGTGGATCATCTGCGGTGGCTGCGGTTCGCGGGGCTGGACGCAGGGTCGGTGTCGCTGCAGGAGCTGCGGCACTACATGGCGGCTTTGGGGGCGGATTATCCGGGGCCGTTCGGGCTGCCGGGGCGGGAGAACAAACGCCCGTACGGGCACAGCGCGTTGAAGACCGCGGCGGCCTGCCTGAAGGGTTTCTGCCTTCACCTGGGCATCCGGGGTGTGAACCGGTCGCTGGCGGAGGCGCTGCGTGTGCCGACGGCGGCGCTGCGCTTGGTGCCTTCCAGGAGGTAGCCGGACTTGGTGGCGACCCTGCAGGAGGCATGGTTGCGCGTCGAGTGGTCCAGCTGCAGGCGGTGGAAGCCGATCTCGTCCAGGGCCCAGGCGGTGAGCGCCGTGAGGGCGCGAGAGGCGACACCGGCGCCGCGGGCGGCCGGGAGCACCCAGTACGCGACGCCGGCGATGCCGTCGTCGAAGTCCAGGCCGCGCAGTGCGATCCGGCCGAGCACCTGGCCGTCGTCGCGGGTGATCGCCCAGTGGCCGCCCTTCTCGCGTTCCCAGTCCTGGCGGTATGCGTCGAACCATTCCCGGACCTGGGTCTCGGTGGCGGGCCGCCGCGTGTGCCAGCGGTGGATCTTGTGGTCCTGGTAAGCGGAGAGGAATGCTGGTGCGTCGGCTGGTTCCCAGGGGCGTAACAGCAGACCCCCGGTGGCGGGAAGCGCAGGTTGGGGGGAGTCAGCGAGGAAGCCGGAGGGAATGGCGGGTGGCGTCGACAGAGTGCGAGTCATGGACCACGTTCGCCCGGCGGTGACCACGCACGTCAAGGGCAGTAGCGGCTCACCCCCGCCTGCGTGGGGAGGACGGGCCCAGAGAAACCGACGGAACGGGTCTCTGCCGGTGACGGAAGTCAAGGTGGGGGCCCGCTTCTCGTTGTGCTGGCGGCTGTGAGGCATGGCTCAGCGTTGTCAGGACATGTGAAGGGCCCCGGCTCATGAGCTATCTCACGGGCGGGGCCTGTCTTTGTTGTGCTGCGGTGCGCGGGACCGGATCGGTCTACGCCGCTGGTGTCAGGTGCCCCGTTGGGGTCCAGGTCTTCCGCTCTTTGGTCTGGCGGCGATGGTGGGTGCGGCGCCGTGGGCGCTCGCCGCCGAGGGCGAGGGTGTCGAGCCACTTTCTGATCTTGCGGCGGTTGGCGTGGGCCAGTTGGAAGGCGAGGAGGATCGTCTGCGCGGCGATGCCGCGGATGCCGCAAAGTCGAGTGGCATGGGAGGTCGAGTGGCATGGGAGGCAGCGGCGGGCCACGATGGGCGGCAACTGGAGGTCGCCGTCGGCGTCACCGGGAGTCCAGGCCCAGAGCAAGAAGGGGTTACCGTCACAGTGATCGACACGGACGAGCTGGCCAAGCGGAACGCCGGGTTCGCCGACGGCGGATCATTCGCCAACCTCAAGCTCATGCCCAGTGGCAGTCTGACGGTCATCGGATGCGTCGACCCTCGTGTCGACCCGTCCGACGTGCTCGGGCTCAAGCTTGGCGAGGCAGCGGTGATTCGCAACGTCGGAGGGCGGGTCACGCCCGCGACACTCCGGACGCTGGAGATGCTCTCGAAGGTCGTCCAGGCCCGCGCGGGCGGACCTCGCCCGGGCGACGTCCACTATGCGGTCCTGCACCACATCGACTGCGGGATCACGGACCTGGCAGCGTTCCCCGAGCTGCTGGCCGATTACTTCGAAGTTCCGGCCGGAGACCTGGACGCCAAGGCGGTCACCGACCCGGTCGCCGCCGTCCGCGTCGACGTCGAAATCCTCAAGCAGAAGCTACTGGCCGGAGTCTTCGTCTCAGGGCTCGTGTACGACGTGGCCACCGGGCTCATCGACGTCGTCGTACCGCCCGTGCGAGTGGAAGCGTGACACCGCGCGGCGCCTGCGGCCGGTCCGGCCGGCGTGACCGCCGTGGGCCTGCGGCCTGTACCGGGATCTGCTTCCCCGGCCGGTCGTATCGGCGGAGAGGCGCTTTCTAGCATGTGCGACGATCACGGGTACTCGGCGGCCGAGGCGGCGTGGTCAGCGCCTCGGATCGCGGAGGGAGCGGCTGTTGACCCGGTGGCGCTGCCCGAGGTCGACGAAGTCAGGGTCACGACGATGGTCGACAACACCTTCGACGCCCTGCTGGTCTCTGCCGAAGGCGTCACCCGGGCGTCGATCGGTGCCGGGCGGACCGCCGCGCGGCAGTTCGCCGGCGGCGAGGCCCTTGCGGGGCTGCGTGCCGAGCACGGTTTCTCCGCCCTGGTTACCGTCCAAAGCGGGAACGCGAGCAGCACGCTGCTGTTCGATACCGGCGCGTCGCCGGACGGGCTGGCGGTGAACGCCGAGCGTCTCGGCATCGATGTCGGCGACCTGCAGGGCGTCGTACTCAGCCACGGACACTTCGACCACGCGGGCGGCTTCGACGGCCTGGCCCGGCTGCGCGGGCGTTCCGGCCTGCCGCTGACCGTCCACCCCGCGGTCTGGACCCGCCGCCGCCTGGCACTACCCGCCGGCCAGGGTCTGGAGATGCCCACGCTGTCACGGGCTGCCCTGGCACGCGAAGGGTTCGAGGTAATCGAACGGCGGCAGCCGTCGCTGCTGGCCGGCGGCATCCTGATCACCGGCGAGGTGGACCGCGTCACCGAGTTCGAGCACGGCATGCCGCAGGCACACCAAGCCTGGGACGGGAACGGCTGGCGACACGACCCCGCCGTCGTCGACGACCAGGCACTCGTCATCAACGTGCGCGGCCGGGGACTTGTCATCATCACCGGGTGCGGCCACGCCGGAGTGGTCAACATCATCCGCCACGCCATGAGACTGACCGGCGTCAGCAAACTGCTGGCCCTCATCGGCGGCTTCCACCTGAGCGGCCCCGCCTTCGAGCCGGTCATCGGCCCGACGGTGGCCGCGCTCACTGAACTCGCACCCCAGCTGATCGTCCCCGGTCACTGCACCGGCTGGCGCGCCCAGCACACCCTCTCCGCGGCTCTCCCGGACGCATGGGTGCAGACGAGCGTCGGAACCACCTACACACTCAGCGCCGCGCAGGAGGGTGATGCCTGATCCCGGCTCAGCAGTACCCCGGCTCAACCGGTGCAGCAGGAAGTGCAGCGTCGGCGGTACGCGAACGGGCTTCCGGAGGTACCTCGGATGGCACGGGGCGGTGGAAGCCGGCCGGCTGAGCGTTGCGACGCCGCCTCCTGCCGCGTCCGCCTGTATGACCTGCGCCTCCTGGTTGTCCTCGAAGTAGCGGCCGGTCACGGCATCCAGCAGCGGCGACGCGGCGAGCAGCACGGACGTCGTGGCCCCTGCGCCGGAGTCCTGTAGTGCGGCAGAGGGGTGAGGTTCCCGTTCTCGTCCATCACGCCGAACGCACGCAGGGTGTCGTCGTCGGGATGGCGCTGGAGGTTGGTGAGGATGAACCCGGGGTTGACCGTGTTGGCCGTGATGCCGTCGACTGCTCAGCGGCGGGCGCCTACGGCGAACAGGACGTCGGCGGTCTTGGACTGCCCGTAGGCCGACCACGGGTCGTGGGGTCGCCGCTCGAAGTGTGGGTCGTCGAAGTCGAAGGATGTCCAGCGGTGGGCGCCGGAGCTACGACCACGATGCGGGCCGAGCCTGCCTTGCGCAGCGAACCGTGCAGCGCGCCGGCCAGGACGAAGTGCCCGAGGAAATTGGTGGCGAGCTGCATCTCGGGGAGAACACCGGGAGTGCACTGCGGTCAGTGCGGGTGGTCGTGGAGGTCGGAGTGGTCACGGTGGTCGTGGCCCGGGGGGCGTTGGGCCAGGGCTTGGGCGCGTGTGGTGACCTCGTCCGTGGACACGGCGCACAAGCCCGTGAGCACATCCTCCAGGGCGGCCAGCCAGAGCCTGTAGTAGTTGTACGGTTCGTCCCGCTCCGCCGAGGCTTCCCAGGCGGCGATCCGGGCGATCAGTGCGGCCTGGAATTCCGGCCAGGTGAACGCTCCCGCGTCGTACAGGGTGACGGCCATCCCGAAGGCGCGGCTTTCCCACGGCTCGGCGAACACCAGCTCGCCGTTGGCGCGGGGCGGTGCGGCGGGGCCCTCGATGTCCAGAGGTGCGCTCATGGTGCCGCCACCTTGGCCACGCCGACCATGGCGTCCCTCGTCACCAGAGGCACGAGTTCTTCCTCGGTCAGATGCTCGGTGCCGGACGGCCGCTCGGGCAGCACCAGCCAGCGCACTTCGCTGGTGGAGTCGCGGACGGTGATCCGTACATCGTCGGCCAGCTCGAGTCCCATCTCGGACAGCACCGCGCGCGGTTCCTTCACCACCCGGGCGCGGTAGGCGGGATCCTTGTACCAGCTCGGCGGCAGGCCGAGCACCGGCCAGGGGTAGCACGAGCACAGCGTGCAGACCACCACGTTGTGCGTGGTGGAGGTGTTCTCCACCACGACGATGTGCTCGCCCTGGAACCCTCCGAAGCCCAGTTCCTTGATGGCGGCCGTGCCGTCCTCGAGCAGTCGGCGACGGTACTCGGGGTCCGTCCAGGCCCTGGCGACGACCTTCGCGCCGTTGAGCGGTCCGATGTTGGTCTCATAGGTGGTGATGAGCCCGTTTATCGCCTTCGGGTCGATCAGGCCCCGCTCGGTGAGCAACTGCTCGAGCGCCTCGGTGCGCAAGGCCGGGGGAAGGTGCTCGGCCGATCCGGCGGTGGTGGTCATGAGGTGGTCTCCAGGTAGCTCTCGAACAGTTCTATGGTGAGCTCGAATGGCTCGGCGTCGGTGCCCCACAAGTCATGTGAGTCGAAGCGCACCGAGTAGACGTACTGCGGGTTCTCGCCCAGGAAGTGCGCGTTGGTGTCCGGCAGTACGCCGGCGGGCTGAATGATGTCGACAACGCCGGCATGCCCTCGCACATAGCGCGGGAGTCTGGTGTGTCCGGACGGCGACATGTCCTTGGCGCGTACGCGCTCGCCGACGGCGAAGGCGGGCGCGGTGTCGAGGGAGCGCAGCGTGCCCTCGGCGGTCGGCGCGTAGTCGGGCTTGGTCGGCTCCGGGATCGGGGGCTCCTCCATGTGCTCGCCGCGGAGGTTGCGGGCGCGGGCGTCGACCGCACCAGGTGCCAAGATGGCGCTGTCGAGGAGTCTCAGCTCTCCGGCGTTGAGCCAGCGCCCGTAGTAGCCGTCGTTGATGTAGTGCGCTCGGTCCAGGCGCTCCAGCGCGTGCCGGAAGGAGTCCAGGTTTCCCCCGGACACCCGGTTCGAGAGGATCGCGAGCGCGAATGCCCGGCTCTCCCAGGGCTCTGCGAAAACAGGTTCATCCCGTCTCGGCGGATGCATGGAGCCCCAGCCTGGGGCTCCTCCCATGTCGGCAATACCATCCATGGTCGTACCTCTCTTTTGCGAGCAATAGCGGACATAGTTAGATGAATTGTATTTGGGTGATATCTCTGGCGTCACTGTGTGAGCTGCGCTCCAAGCCGCTGGTTGCGGCGCCTGCCGCGGATGCGTCGGGCTCATTGCCCCGCGTGCCCGGGAGCGGCGGCGGGGCGGGCGAGCGGGCCAGGCCTTGGACGCATGCCGATCTCTTCGCCGGCAGCAGCATGTCGGCGATCGCCGTGGACGGACTCACCCGGATCTCTGCCCGCGAGGATCCGATCGTCTCAGGAGCAATGTTCCCTGGGGTGGTCCGGGGCTGGACGTCACCCCGGTTGCGCCCGGGTCGTGCGGGCCGCAGGCTGCCCCCATGGACTACAGCCCGGAAGCAGGTGTGCGGCCCATTCTGGTGACCGGTGCTACGGGCAGCGTCGGGGCCGTCGGCAGGACCGTGGTCGAAGGTCTTCGGCGCCGGGGCCTCCAGGTCCGTGCTCTGGTGCGCCGGGATGACGACCGTGCCCAGGCGCTGCGCGCGACGGGCGATGATCAGTGACGTCGTGGGAAACGATCTTCAGGGGTCCTGATGTCGTGCCTGGCCAGCGCATTCCGTCGGTTCCCCGCCCACGATGAGCGGGTTGCCGAACGCGTCCGGCTCACCCCTGCCTGCGCGGGGAGGACCCGGCGACGCTCGGCACCGGATTCCGCGAAGCCGACCGGGACTGTCACGGTCGACGACAGGCTTTGGCGCGGCCCGAATCGCCGCCTGAGCCGGCCGGGCTGCTCGACGCTGTCGGCGATGCTCGATGCCTGCTCTAGGTGACGCAGCGAGCCGTTCGGCTGCAGAGCTCTGCCTGGTCGCTGTCGGCAGGCTCCCGGCCGACGCCGTCTGATGGCGTGCTCGCCTCGACTGCGGATCCTGCTGTGCGCCGAGGTTGCCCTGACGGTGACTGTGCTGATGCCGACCGGGCTTGCCTGCGTGCAGGAGTGGGCTCCTCCTGGCAGGAGGAGCCCACTTCGGGGGATGTGTGAGGGGTTATTCCGTGCGCAGGCCTTCCGGGCGCATCATCCGCAGCAGCGGCGGCAGGCTGAGCAGCGTGACCACGCCGACCACGGCCGCGCCCACGCCGGTCATGGTCAGGACACTCGCCCAGTCCATGGCCACCGGTGTACGGGTCATCTTCAGCAGCACCGAGCCGAGGGTGATACCCACCGTTGTGGCCAGCACGAGGCCGAGCCCGACCGGGAGGGCCGTTTGCCACAGCACCGACAGGCTCAGCGTGCGGCGCCGGGTGCCGAAGGCGACCAGTGCGGAGAGCAGCTTCCTGCGCTCGCGCAGCTGTTCCAGCTGGGAGACCAGCAGACTCGCGCCGATCAGTGCCAGCACGAAGGCGGAGCCGACGAACAGGCCGGTGCGGATGGAGGCGTATTTGGCGTCCTCCTGGGTCGCCGACCAGCTGTAGGTGCGTGCCAGGGGGTCGATCCGGGCGACGACGTTGCGTATGTACTCCCGTGAGTCCGGCACCGACGGGTCCAGACGCAGGTAGACACCGTCCGAGAACACTGCGGGCGCGGCCTCGGCGGGCAGGGCGGCGGGGGTGACCAGCAGACCGTTGGCGTCCTGCAGTGAGTCCTTGCGCGCGTCCACCACCCGCACGTTCGCCGGAACGGTCCAGGGCACCTCGAGGCCGCGTTCGGCGCCGTCGTACGACGGGTCGATGTAGAGCTGCCGACCGGGCTTCACCACGGCGATTTCGTCGGCGTTGCTGGGGGAGGTGTAGTGGCTCCTCGTTCGCGTGATGAACACGTCGCCGTCCTTGCAGGAGGGAAGCGTGGCGAGTTCGCGCAGGGCGGTGCAGTTACCCACGGTGAGGCCGTTGCTGTTCTTCGGGTTGCGACGTGCGTCCCCGTACTGCGAGATGGCCGGGGCCACTGCGGCCCGTACCCCCTTGGTGCCGGTGAATTCGCGCTCGATGCCGGACAGCGGCTTGCGGTCGCTGAAGTCGACCTGCATCTGGACCCGGCCGGGGTCCTTGCCGGTGGCCTTGGTGTACTGGCTCTGCGTTCCCGTGAACAGCATCTGCAGGGCGATGGCTCCGGCCACGGCGACGGCGATGCCGTTGACCATGCGTGCGGCGGTTCCGCTGCTCAGCTGCAGCCGCCGTACCGCGAGCTGCCAGGACAGCGCGCCCTTGCCGAGGCGGACGACGACCGCCTCCACGACCCAGGGGAGCAGCGCGGTGATGCCGATCAGCAGCAGCAGCACGCCGCTGATGACGAGGTACTGGTTGAAGTCGCCGTTCTTGCGGCCCTTGCCGATCATCGGGTAGAGCATCGCGAGGCCGGCCAGCGGCGGCAGCAGCCGCCACCACAGCCGGCGGCGGCGCTGCTTGGCCGTGCGCACGACGCCAAGCGGTTCCACCACCACGCCGCGCATCGCGAGCAGCGTGACGAGTACGGCGGCGGCCGGGATCGCCACCGCGACCAGCGCGGCGAGCACGGGGGAGGGATCGAGGTAGCTGGGCCAGACGCTCACGCCCAGCACCTCGGTGGAGCCCAGCGTCTGACGGCCGAGGAGGAAGAAGCCGGTGCCGATGACCAGGCCGAGCAGGGCTCCGGCGAGTGCTTCGCCCGCCGCGATCCGCCGGGTCATGTGGCTGTCCGAGCCGACCAGGCGCAGCGCGGCCAGTCGGCGGTCGCGGCGCTCGCCGCCGAAGCGGACGGCGGCGGCGATGAACACGGCGACCGGGGTCAGCAGCACCACGAACACGACCAGGACCATGAGCAGCAGCACCGGGTCGGTCTTCTCGGGTGTCGCGTCCGGTTTGCCATACTCGGCCAGCCGGTGCACCGGGGAGAAGCCCGTGAGTTTCAGCCCCGAAGCACCCGCGTAGTAGGCCAGTTCGTGGGAGCCGATGAGTCCGCTCTCGCCGATCGTGCCGGTGATCTTGTACGGCAGGCGCTCCCGCAGCAGTTTCGCGTCGTCCGAGTCCAGCAGGTCCTTGAGCGCGGGGGAGACCACCATCTCGCCCTTGCCCGGGAAAGCGTCGACTCCCGGGGGCAGCGGCGCCCGTTTGCCCTCGGGTTCGACGAACCGGCCCAGGATGTCGTCGTCGTGCCAGGTGGTGTCGGCTTGGGCGATCAGGAAGGTGTTGTCGGCCTTGGACGGGACTTTCTGGGAGTACACGTTGGCATAGCGGGCGTCCTCCACCCGGGTGCGGGCGGCGAAGACGTTGGGCAGGGCGGTGCACAGCAGGAGCAGTGCCACGCCGAGGCCGACACCGACCGCGGTCAGCGTCATCCGGACCCAGCCCTCGCGGCCGCCGGTGACGGCGAAGCGGGCTCCCATGGCCAGGTCTCTGGCCCACTGGCGAGGACTCATACGGCGCGCTCCATGTCGCGGGACTTGCCGTCGCGGACGACGATCTCGCGGTCGGAGTAGGCGGCCACGCGTGTCTCGTGGGTGACGAGGACGACGGCGGCGTTGGTGGAGCGGGCCGCGTCGGTGAGCAGGTCCATCACGCGCTCGCCGTTGTAGGAGTCGAGCGCGCCGGTCGGTTCGTCGGCGAACAGCAGGCGCGGTCCGGTGACCAGCGCGCGGGCCACGGCGACGCGCTGGCCCTGGCCGCCGGAGACCTCGCCGGGCCGCTTGCCCTTCAGGTCGTCGACCTCCAGGCGTTCCATCCAGCCGAGCGCCGCCCGCTCGGCTTCCTTGCGGGAGGTGCCGTTCAGCCTGAGCGGCAGGGCGACGTTCTCCACGCAGGTCAGTTCCGGCACGAGCTGCCCGAACTGGAATACGAAGCCGAACTCGGAGCGGCGTAACGCGCTGCGCTGGGCATTGCTCATCGTCGTCACCTCGCGGCCGTTGTAGGTGATCGACCCGGAGTCGGGCGGCAGGATGCCCGCGAGGCAGTGCAGCAGCGTCGACTTGCCGGAGCCGGAGGGGCCCATGACGGCGACGACTTCGCCGGGGTGGATGGAGAACTCGGCGCCGTCGAGGGCGTGGGTGTGCCCATAGGTCTTGCGCAGGTCCTGCGCGGTGAGCAGGGAACCAGGGGGAGAAGTCGTCATCGGGCTACAGCCTCACGGAGTTTGTCGAGTCGGGCGGCGGTCAGCTCCAGCCAGCGCAGGTCCGCCTCCAGGTGGAAGAGGGCGTGGTCGCAGATCAGCTGGTCCGCCAGATCGCCCTTGCGCTTGCGGTCGGTCAGGATGCGCATGCTGCGCAGGTGCTCAGAGCGTTGGGTGTCCAGGATGTCGGCGGCGTCCCGGTGGGTGAGCAGCGCGAGGACGACTTTGGTGTAGAGGGCCGACTGGAGGTACTCCTCCGGCTTCTCCGGGGTCGCCAGCCACCGCTGTACGTCGGTGATGCCGGCGTCGGTGATCGCGTAGCGCTTGCGCTCGGGACCGCCGCCCGCCTCGATCCCGTCGACCTCGACGAGACCGTTCTTCAGCAGCCGGGACATCGTCGAGTAGACCTGGCCGTAGTGCAGCGGCCGGTCGTGACCGAACTTCTCGTCGAAGGCCCGCTTGAGGTCGTAGCCGTGTCGCGGGCCGGACTCCAGGAGCCCCAAAAGGGTGTGACCGATGGACATGACCCGCACTCTACACACCGTGTATACGCGGCGTGTATACACCGAGTGTGCAGGTCGTGGCGGGGTGTACGACAGTGCAGGTGAGGGAGCCGGGAATTCCGATCGTCACGGTTCGGAAACAGGCAGTCACCCCCGCCTGCGCGGGGAGGACGCGATCCGGTCCGTCACGTAGGCCATCAGCGGCGGCTCACCCTCGCCTGCGCGGGGAGGACGGCACCGCCTGGATCCTGTCGGACACGGTCTTCGGCTCACCCCCGCTTGCGCGGGGAGGACGGCGAGACGGAGGCCCATCAGTGGTCACCTGTGGAACGTCACGCAATTCCCCGCCAGCCGCGTCGACTTCCCCGCCCGCACGTTCGACTGGGGCTGACACCTCCTGTGGCGAGTGAGCTGCATGAGGTCAGCTCCGGTCGGCTCACCTGATAAGAGTTTTGCTTGTGCCCACTCCATGCCTCAGGATCCCGATGTGGCAGACATTGGACCTGCCGAAGATGGGATGCCGGAGGGGCTGCTGGGCTGGTGCCTGGTGGCCGATGTCGCGTGGGAAACCGCCCGCGGCGAGGGCGGCCTCGACGTCCAGTGCGGCACGCGGCACTTTGCGCCAGGGGCGTTGTTGTGGATCCCGCCAGTCCAATGGGACCCGGCCATTGGCGCGTGCGGGCCGTGGGTCGGCACCGAGGTAACGCTCGCCGGTACGTCAACATGGTCGTGCGTGTGGACGTCCTGGAGAACTTCCGGGTCAAGGGCGTTTACAGCGAGAGGCTTGTCCGGGCCCTCAACGGCTACGACCACGATCCCGCTGCGCCGCGAACCCTCCAAGACCCGTGGTCTCGCGAGCGGGCTCAGAGTTGGGCAGACAGCTGGAATCAACCCCGTGAGCTGGTTCGCATCGACGGGCACCTTCAGGCAGGGCTCTTCGTGCCCAGCCCTCCGCCCGCAGAGCTCCAGGTCGACGGTGAGACCCTGCACCTGGCCCACTACAGCGCAAAGGGCCCTCACTACAGCCGCATGCCCCCTCCGGTAGAACGGGCCCCGAAGAGCTGAGTCAGCCTCTCGAACATGCGGGCGGGGAAGTTGACGCCGACGTACAGCAATCCGCCAGGCGCGGAACATCCTGGACCGCCTCACTCAGCCGGTTCCGCTTACCGACGCCGAAATCCCGGAATTGGTTCGAGAGCTGACCGAAGCGGTAGACCGCGCCGGGAACGGACTGACTCCCAGCGAGCAGCGCAGGGCGCGATCCTGGATGGAAAGGCCGGCTCAGCCGGAAGCGGCCCGCACTCCCTTCGAGCGTGAAGCGCTCATGCCGGAAAGCTTGCGCTCTGCCGCCACCGCCATTCGTGGGGCTGGCTTCGTTCGCGAGATCGGACAGCAGATATCCAGCACTTTGAACCGCAGTGGGCCTGGGCGTTGTTCGGTTCAGCGCTGGTGGTCACTGGGTGGCTGAGCGTCATTGGGAGGTGGTGCGGCGGGCGTAGGCGCGGGCGGCTCGAGCGCGGTCGCCGCAGCGGGTTGAGCACCAGTGACGGCGGCCGTGGCGGAGCAGGTAGCGGTTGCAGGGTGCAGAGCCGCAGGCGGTGAGGCGGTCCGCGTCGGGGCCCGTGAGCAGGTTGGAGGCATCAGCGGCGAGAGTGGCCAGGGCGTGGTCCACGATCGCGGTGGTGGGGTGGGGGGTGGCGCGGTAGGGGCCGGTCTTGGCGTCCCACTGCAACAGCGGGGCGGTGGGGACGCGGGTCATCGCGTCGTTGATGGCCCTGACCGCGGCGGGGAGGGCGGGCAGCCCTTCGGCGCGGGAGGCGAACAGCGACCTGATCTGTTCGCGCAGCGAGCGCAGCTGTGTCGCGCATATCTCCCGCATGCCGGCGTCGACCGGAGCGAGACCGCGTTCCGTCAGCCAGTGGTTCGCCTGCGCGGGAGTGCCCAGAAGATCGACCGTGTGCCCGCCGGCCAGCGCGATCGCGCTGTTGGCAAGGGCGAGAGAGAGGTGCTCTTGCTCGCCCTGTGCGGGCGGCAGGCTGGGCTGTTCGATCACGGACTCCTTCATGTTCCTCATGGTACGGCTTGCATGCATCCGTGAGAAGCGGCTACGGTCGTCTCACGGTTCAACGATATCTATCCGTGAGGCGCTTGGTGTCTTCTCTCCCCGCAACGACCAGCCCCTTCCCTGTCCGCGTCTTCGGCGGCCCGACCGCCCTCTTCGAGTACGGCGGCCTGCGCTTCCTGACCGATCCGACCTTCGACGCCCCGGGCGACTACGCCCGTCCCGACGGCCGGTTCCTGACCAAGACCGCCCTCTCCAGCGGCACCCCCGCCGACCTCGGCCCCATCGACGTGGTCCTGCTCTCGCACGACGAGCACCCCGACAACCTCGACACCTCCGGCCGGGCCCTGCTCGCCGACGTCCCGCTCACCCTCACCACCCCCGGCGGCGGACAGCGCCTGGAGGAGAAGGCCAAGGGCCTGGCCGACTGGGAGTCCATCGAGCTGAACCGCCCCGATGGCGGCACGATCACCGTGACCGGCGTCCCCGCCGTCCACGGCCCCGGCCCGCGTGAGGAGGTCGAGCCGATCACCGGCCAGGTCGTCGGCTTCATCCTGACCGGAGAGGGCCTGCCGACCGTCTACGTCAGCGGCGACAACGCCTCCCTCGACGCGGTCAAGGAGATCGCCGAGCGCTTCGCCCCCATCGACACCGCCCTCCTCTTCGCCGGCGCCCCCCGCTTCCCCGCACTTTTCGACAACCAGCTGATCGTCCTCAACAGCGCCCAGGCCGCCGAGGCCGCCCAACTCCTCGACGCCCGCCGCGTGGTCCCCGTCCACTACGACAGCTGGGCCCACTTCACCGAAGGCCACGACGAACTGGCAGCCGCCTTCACCGCCGCCGGTCTGGCCGACCGCCTGGACTGGGGCCAGCGAGACTGACCTCCAGCGCGTCAACTTGACCCGGTCCTGAAGGACCGGGCTTGGAGGTAGAGCCCAACTGGCTGCTGGGTGGTCTCCTCCGTTCAGACCCCCTATGGGGTGGCAGGGATGCGTGACTCACGCCCCGCATTCCACACGCTCTCGCCACGGGTGGCGATGTTGTGGGAAGCATTCCGGTCGGCGTGGGCAACGACCCCGCACCCCCGGCAGATGAAAAGCTCCTGGTCGAGACGGTTTCGCTTGTCGACGTGGCCGCACTCGGCGCACGTCTGCGACGTGTACGCGGGATCAACGAAGACCAGGGGCACCCCGGCCCGCTTGGCCTTGTAGACGATGAAGTCTCCGAGCTGGGCGAATGCCCAAGAGTGGAGTGCGACCCGTTGGGGCTTGAGGAGCCGTACCCGGTTGCGGATGCCCTTGAGTTCTTCGAGGGACAGGCCGCGTCCGGTGCGTTCAGCCTCGGTCACGATCGTCTTGGAGATGATGTGGTTGGTGTTCGCGGCGTGCCGCGCTTCCTTGCGGGCACGGGCCTTGAGCCGCCGCTTGGCGCTCTTGGTGCGCTTCTTCTGGAGCTTGGCACGCAGGGCGAGCTGTCGCTTGCGGTACCGGTTGAGCCCCCGCCCGGCGGCGAGGTAGCCGGTGGAGGCGGTGGCGATGTTCTCGATCCCGAGGTCCACGCCGATGAAGCCGTCCGGCTCGTACTGCTCGGCCTCGGGCACGTCACAGGTGGCGACGAGGTAGAACACGCCGTCGCGCTCGATCAGGTCGGATTCGCCCTGCCGGTGCGCCTGGAGCATCTTGAGCGCGTCCGGGGAGCACACGAATGAGACGTTCTTGGCCCGGCCGTCCACGGTCCAGATGGACACGGTCTGCTGGTCGTACTGCCAGCTCAAACACCGGTCGTCATACGGCTGCGCGGCCTGAGGCCGGAACGTGATCGGCTTGGACTCGGCCTTGCGGCGACGCTTAGAGCCTTCCTTGCCGAGGTTCCCGGCACGGATGTTGGCCTTGAGCGTGGTGTACGAGTCGCGCACCTTCTTGATGACGTGTTGCGCGGCCTGCGCTCCCAGCCCACGGGCTTTGAGTTTGGCGTAGGTGTGCTTGCGCAGCTCGTACTCACGCGGCACGCCGTGCTCGAACGCCACCTCCGACACCCAGTTCGCGGCGTCATTGACCGTGCGCAGGGTGCGCTCAAGCACGGATGCCTGCACGGCATCCGGCACGAGTTTGACCTGCGTCACGATCTTCATGGGAGTGATCGAAACATTGATCCATGTCACCACGCTGGGAGCCAAACCCCGATATCCGTAGGGGCCGTAGCGTCGTCTACACCCTCCACGCACACTTGGTCTTCACCCCCAAGTATCGGCACGGACCATTCACCGACGAGATCCTTCGGCGCTGCGAAGAGGTCATGCGCGACGTGTGCACCGACTTCGGCGCGGAGCTGCGGGAGTTCAACGGCGAACGCGATCACGTCCACCTGCTCGTGCACTACCCGCCCAAGGTCGCCATCTCCCGACTCGTAGGCTCCCTCAAGGGTGTCTCCGCCCGGCGCCTGCGGCAGGAGTTCCCCGGCCACATCCGCAAGTACCTGTGGGGTGAGCACTTCTGGTCGCCGTCCTACTTCGCCGCCTCGTGCGGGGGCGCCCCGCTCGCCGTCATCAAGGAGTACATCGAGAACCAGAAACGTCCCGGCTGAGGTCAATAGCGCAGACCCGTGCACCCGCGCGGGTCAGAGCAACGTTAAGAAGCGCTTCCTCCCGGGCGTGAACGACTCCGTTGGGAAATCCGTAAACCGGGTGTGGGCGGGCCTCTATGCGGCCAGGTCAAGTCGGGCCAGATGCGAGGTCCTGGTCTGGCCGAGTGA
>NZ_JBHVST010000167.1:0-15158 GCF_042885015.1 Streptomyces sp. NPDC058086
GCGCGCTCCCGGAGCGCGCCGGGGTCGTCGCCATCCCGAACGCGGTCTTCTACGACCACCGGGAGGCGGGCGCGCCCTTCGTGCGGTTCGCGTTCTGCAAGCGGACCGAGGTGCTGGTGGACGCGGCGGAACGGCTCCGCAAGGCATTCGCGCACTGACCGCCGCCCTACGGGGAGCTTTCGCGCCGGAGGCCGCCCGGTCACGGCCGTCATTCCGGCGCTTGCCGCGCTACAGGGACAGACGTACAACTTCTTGCACGTGAAGGGATGGCCGATCGTGAAGACCATGACGTGTTCCGAGTCGCGCGCACGCTACGCCGAGGTGCTCAACGCAGTCACCGACGACCGCGAAGAGGTCGTCATCACCCGGGCCGGGCATGAGCCGGTCGTCATCGTCTCCCTCGAGGACTACGAGTCCCTGAAGGAGACGGCGTACCTCGCGGACATTGCCCGGAACGGCAACGAGGGATCGGCAAACCGGACCCGCTCAAGCACGGATTCCAGGGCTACTGGTCGCGCCGCATCAACGACGAGCACCGACTGATCTACAAGGCCGCCGAGGACGCCGTCCTGATCGCGCAGTGCCACTACCGCTACGAGAGCTGGCAGGACTCAAGGATCGAGCAGGCCCGCGATGCGCGTTCGGCAGCGCCACCCTGCGCAGCTCCTCCCGGCCGGTCGCGGCCTCCGTCGTCCAGCGGATGACGTTCCGGGCCGAGGCCGACGCCACCGAGCGGACGGAGTGCTTCCCTGAGCCGGCCGAGGCGCTTCCCTCAGCGATCAACCGACGCTGTCTGGGCCCTGGCCTGCTCGCCCTCACAATTCTCGTGGCCGGTACGTGGACTTTCCGCTGAGTACGCTGAGTACAGGGAAGCCGCGGTCGCGGGGGGGGGAGAGACGGGTTCGGCAGGACGCGGTTTCGGGTGTTCGTGCAGAGCGGTGACCTCCTCGACCATGCGGACGTTCGAGGGGTGGAGGCCGAGTCGGCGTTCCGCCCTGGACAGCCGACCACGAGCAGCAGGGGAAGCCATCGCGGAGGCCCCTTTCGCGCAGGCTCAGAAGCTTGTCAGCGTCCCCGGCAGGTTGAACGTCCGGGACGTCCCGTCGTCCAGGTTCACCACGGTCGCGGTGTTGTCCGAGACCATCACCCAGCCATCCCGCGTGTGCCGCAGCAGATACGAGTTGTCCATGCCCTTGACCGCCACGCGCCGCAGTTCACGCCCGCTCGTCCGGTCCAGCTCGATGAGGTCGCTGTCCTCCCCGCGGTTCACCGCGACCACGACGGCGTTCTTCGACGCCTGCACGGCATCGACCCGTCCGCCGTGCACACTCACCACCGTTGCCTCGTCCGCGTGCTTGAGGGTCACTTTCACCGTGGTTCCCCGGTTGTTCCCGGCGGGGGTACCGGCCAGGACCGGGGTGCCTGCCCGACATGCCAGTTGCTGCACCTGCACACCGCCGGCCCCGCCGGCCTGCCTGGTCCTGCCGGTGGTGAGGTCGAGCACACTCACCTTCGTGTCGGATCCCTGTCCGGTAGCCAGGCACACCGTGTCGCTGGACGGATCGGACGCCGCCAGCGTGACCGATCCCGGCACCCGCACGTCCCGGACCTTCTTCCACGTCTTCGCATCGCGTACCAGCACACTGGTGGATTCGCTGTCCGCCGTGGCAGCGCCCTGATCGCTTCCGGCGCTTTCGGAGGAGCCGTGAACGGCCGCGACCAGGCTCTTGCCCGGCACGAGTTCACGCAGCCGCTCCGTAGTGTCATCGTCCTTCTCAGCCAGGGCGTGCCCGGCGGTGTCCAACGTGAAGAGCCGGTCCGGACGCTTTCCCTTGCGGGGCGTCGACAGCCACCATGTCCCGTCGGCCAACTGCACGAGCTGAGGAGCCTGCACGTCGTCGTCGCCGTCCTTCTGCGGCACAACAGCCAGCGCCTGCGCGTGGTGGGCCTCGGGATCGATGCCGACCAGCACTGTGTGTCCGGCGACGCTCGCCGTCACAAAGGTCTGCGATCCCTTCCAGTCCGTTCCCAACTCCACATCGTCGGAACCGGAACAGGAGGCCAGCAGGGCAGCGGACACCGCGAGCGCGGCGTACGACATCTTGCGCAGCATCACAGGGATCACCAATCCTTCATGGCTTCGGTGGGGGACATGCGCGCGGCACGACGTGCCGGGAGCACGGCGCCGGCGGCTACGACGACAACTGTGGCGACCGACAGCGAGATCAGCGTCGACGTCCCCGGCAGCGGCACCGCGTCGCGCACATACGGGGCGATGTCTCCGATACGCCGAAGACCGGCGGCCGCCGCGCTGGAGGCGCCCACCGCCAGCACCACACCGGCCGCGGCCGCCACCACCCCGGCGATCGCCATCTCCGCCACGAGCATGCCCATCACCGAGCGGCCACGGAAACCGACTGCCTTGAGAATGCCCACTTCCTGGGCCCGCTGCCGCCCCAGTGCACCCGTCACCGTGACCGCGCCGGCGAAGGCGAGCACGCCCAGGACGCCGAGCAGTACGTTCCCGGTCAGCCTGACCAACCGCAGCACTCCGGGAAGCGCCTGAAGCTGCTGCTGCAAGGTGACGGCCGGGTAGTTCATCCTCTGCACGGCCTTGAGCACGCCCGGTACCTGAGAGGCACTGTCAGCCACCACCGTCAGCTGATCCCAGCCCGACGTGCGCAGATAGTCGTCGGTCGTCTTGCCGGCCGCGGCCGCCGCCCACTTCACCACGGTGGCGTCGTCCGCATACGCGACGTCCAGGCCGTCGAACTGCCAGCTCGGGTCGTACAGGCCCACCACCTTCACCCGGTCACTCACCGTGTCCCCCACGCCGGGCCGCACATATCGGTGCGCGTCCACCGTCACCGTCCTGCCCACCATCGAAGACAGGTCCACCCCGTGTGTGGAGGCGGGGAAGACCACCTCTCCACGGTGCAGCGGGAACAACTGCTTGCGTACCGACTTGACCACGGGGGGCGTCAGCGCCTCGCGGTAGGTCGTCGCGTACAGCAGATCGGCCCCCTCGGGGTTGTCCCGTACCGGCATGGACACCTGAAGCCTGTGCTGGACCGACTCCACGTGAGCGATCCCCGCCAGACGCTTCTCCGTCGCCTCCGTCAGCCGAGCCGTATCAGGACCCCCGTCCGGCGAGTCGACCGTGACCGACCGGTTCGCCGTCGACTCCCCGACCTTGCTGGTCGTCGTCCCCTGCGCGTTCGAGGCGATCCCGATCGCGCTCAGGCACACCGCGCCGACAACCGCGACCATCGCCACCAGCCCCAACAGCCGCCTGCGCAGCGCCTGTACGTTCCACCACGCCACCTGGAACAGGTTCACAGCTCACCCTCCCGCGAACCCCGGGAGTGCGCCCAGGAGCGGCCGTTGGTCTCGTCCTGTGCCGAAAGAGCCGCGTCCCGGCCCAGTCGGTGAACGATGTCGGCCGCATCCGCGACCGCCTGGTTGTGCGTGACGACCAGCACTCCCCGCCCGCCTTCCGCCAACTCCCGGAACAAGCCCAGCAACAGGGCCTCGCTCTCGGTGTCCAGGTTTCCGGTGGGTTCGTCGGCCAGCAGCAGCGGTGGATCGTTCACCAGCGCCCGGGCCAGCGCCACGCGCTGCTGTTCGCCCCCGGACAGCTCGCCGGGCCGGTGCTCGCACCGGTCTCCCAGCCCCACGCGCTCCAGCAGACCGCGCGCCCGGGCCTCTGCCTCCCGGCGCCTGCCGGTGTACGGAAGCAGGACATTGCGCAGGGCGCTGTGCTGCGGCAGCAGGTTGTAGGACTGGAAGACGAACCCCAGACGTCGGCGCCGCAGGTCCGCGAGCGCGCCGTCCGACAGGCCGCGGGTATCGCGGCCCTCCAGATCCACCCGGCCGGTGTCGGGTTTCGTCAGCAGCCCGAGAATGTGCATGAGGGTGGATTTACCCGATCCGGAATGTCCGACGAGCGCGGTGACACATCCCGCCGCGACAGCAAGATCGATGTCTTGGAGGACGTCGACCCGCTGGCCGCGCAGCGTATAGGACTTGCCCACCCCACTCGCCGTCAACAGCGTGCTCAAGGAGGTTCTACTCACTTTCTGTATCGAGGAGTCGTACGAGTTCTGTCTCAAGGAGTCCTGAGGAGCCCTACGAGGGCAGAGCCCCGAGCTTTCCGTCCAGTGCCTTGTCCAGGTCCCACACCGCCAACGTCGTCTTGAGGTCACAGCCGGGCTCGTCATCGGGTCGGTACAGGCCGGGCAGCCCCGGGCAGCCCCTGTGCGCCTTGAACTGACCGGTGAGGTGTTCGACGAGGGACTCGTCGGCATGGCCGCCGAGCAGCAGGTAGGCGCGGATGATCACCGCACGGTCATAGACGCTTGCGCGAGGCCCCGGGTCGTCTGCCCACCGCCTGAGCGCGTCCGCGGTCAGCCAGCCGGGTATCCGGTCCCCCCGGCCGTCCTGGTGCAGGCCGACCACCAGCGTGGCGGCCGCCTGCGCACCTTCCAGACCGTCAACACTCCAGCGCGTGACGGAGGGAACCGGTACCGGTACGCCGGACTCCGCGCAGTTCCACACCGCACGCTGCCAGTCCGCCACGTTGTCCGCGGTGACCGTGGCCGGCACCGTCGACGGATCCTGGCACAGCGCGGCCTCCTGACGGGAAAGCGGCTCACCGCCGGCGCTGTGATCGAGCGTGGCCATGGTCAGCCGTGCGGCGCCGTCGCGGGGTGCGTCCTGGGAGCCGGCCTGTTTCTCGGCCGCGGCCAGCAGACGTTTGTCCCGCACAGTCCATCCGGCCACGCTCCGCAGCCGCTGCACGAACAGCGACGCGTCGGGCGTGCCGAGGTAGGAGGACGGGTCACGCACCGTTCCGTCCGGCATGCGCTCCCGCTCCAGGCGGCGGGTGACCGCCGGGAACGCCCTCTGGGGGCTGCCGGTGGCGCGCAGGATGTGCACCAGGCTGTAGAGCTGCTCGTAGTCGAGGCTTTCGACGTTGTGGGACAGGGCCTGCTGCCATGTCTTCCGGTTCACCTGCGGCTTCTCGCCGGCCGACTCCTGGAGCAGTACGTAGTTGTACGTGTCCTCCAGCAGGGTGGCGCGTTCCTGGTCCGGCCGCTCGGTGAAACCGCTCGCGTCCGGAGCCCGCATGGACGTCAGGGAGGCGGGGACGGGCTTGCCGAGCAGATGAAGGCAGCGTGCCAGGACCGCGGCATCGGCCAACGTAGGCTTGCTGCCTGCCAGTTGGGCAAGCCAGCGGGCCGTGGCCACCTTGTCGGCAGCAGGAAGCTCCCCGAGGGATCCAGTGGCCGCCTCCACCTCCAGCGCGGCCCAGGTGGCACCGAGGCGCCCTTCGTCGCTCTTCTCCTCGAGCGCGGGATCTTCGTACCACCCCGTGCCGGTCCGCAGTTTCTCCACGCTCCGCGCGTCGCCCGGCCCCAGTACCCCCGACACCCCGGCGTCGCGCAGAGGGACAAGCCAGTACCTCCCCCACAGCGCAGAGGTCGTGACCGCGTCGGAGCGCAGCGCCGCGGCCGTCTTGGCGTCTACGGTGACCTTCGGCTTCGCGCCGGTCTCCGCCAGGATGCGCAGCGCGTAGGACTGGGCTTCGGGGCTGCCGCGCTCTTCCCTCAGGAAGGGGTGGTAGTACAGACCGTTGGCCTGGCTGACGAGGGTCTGGAAGTAGGCCGGTTCCGTGCTTTCACGGTGGCTGCCCTGCGAGGTGCAGGACGCGGCCAGCATCATGACGCAGGCCGAGGCAGCCGCCCACGTCGCCTTCCTCGCACCTTTCCTGGCGTGAGACATGCTTGTTCTCCCCCGTAAGCGAACTCTGCCCCCGCCAGGAGGCGGGGGCAGAGACGGTCAGCTGGTGTGCGGCGTCAAGCGCGGATCAGGAGGCGCCGGCGTAGACGCACTTCTCCGTGAACTTGATGCGGCTGGTGATCTGGGCCGAGCCGCAGGACTTCGTCGACACGTACACGGTCAGCCTGCTGGGCTTCATCTGGCCGTAGGTGTCCGAGATCCACTTGTGCCCGCCGTAGTTCTTCCAGCGGACCGTGCCTTGCGACCTGCTGTTCATCGTCAGCGTCGCCTCAGGGTTCTTCGAGATCGTGAGGGAGACGCTGATTCCGTGAGCGGCCAGGATGGCCCGGTTCTGCACCCACTGGGCACTGTCGTGGGACCTGCCCTTGTACAGCTTGGTCGACGCCTTCCAGTCGCAGGCGGTCACGTACGCGCCACAGTGCCAGGCGTTCACCTGCATCTTGTGGCCGCCCGGGATGCTCCAGCTGCTGGAGGCCGACGTGGCGTGCGCGGGCGCGGCCGAGAACAGCAGCGCGCCGGCGGCCACCGCGGCGGCGCCGCCAGAGGCCAGACGCGAGAGGTTACGCATGATTTCTCCCCGTAGAAGTGGAAATACTTCCTTGACCATGCGCCCGGCACCGCAATCGGCACCCGCACGCATGTTCAACAGATTTCTACGGCCTCGCCACGCCCGTCACCATCGCACCTTCGGGCACCCTGCCCTCCAGGGCTACCAGCCCAACTCAGCTCAGCTCAGCTCCGCTTCGCGCACGTCTTCTGCTTCGTCAGACCCGATACGATCCCGGACACCTTCCCGATGACGGCGTCCTGGTCCTTGATCTGCTGCGACACCGTGACCTCGGCCGCAGGACTACGCCCGTACGACAGAACCGTCTTCACCCCGTCGTGAGTCTTCCTCGCGTTCACGACCCAGTCGACGCCCTTCACCGACGTGCACGAAGCCGACTCCGGAACGTCCGAGATGTTCCCGCACCGGAGAACCACATCACCGTCTCCCCACACAGCCGTCCCCTTCTGGTCGGAATCGCTGCGCTTGTAACCCCCCAGCTTCTGTGGCGCCTTGCCCACCAGACCGGAGCACGCGGCACTGTCACCCCCCGGAGCCCCCGACACGTTGTAAGAACGTGACGAGGCCCCGCAGGCCGCAAGAGCGGCGGCACACACGGCGATCACACCGGCCTGTGCCAGACGCCGGGCAGAGGTCATCTCCATGAGTCATCCCTTGTCCAGGTAACGCAGCTATGGGTTCTCTTCGGCGAAGGCCGCCCGGGGTCAGTCCTCGCGGACGCTGAGCAGGTCACCGGGTTGGCAGTTCAGTTCGTGGCAGATGGCGGTGAGGGTGGAGAAGCGGATCGCCTTCGCCCGGTCGTTCTTCAGGACGGAGAGGTTGACCACGGTCACCCCGACCCTGGCCGCCAGTTCGGAAAGGGTCATGCCGCGCTCGGCGAGCAGCCGGTCCAGGTGGACCTGAACACGGTGTTCGTCCTCTGGCGGCATCAGACCAACCCCTCGGTGTCGGCGCGTAGCTTCGTGCCGCGCCGGAAGACCTCGCCCAGGGCCAGGATGAGGAAGGCGAGCAGGACGTACTCGCCGGTGAAGGTGACCGAGAAGGGGATCTGTTCGGCCATGGGGGTGCCGCTCACCAGCGCCTGCGTGGTGAGCGCCGGCAGCACTGGGGAGAGGACAGCCTGCACCAGCACCGTGAGCCCTATGACGCTCAGACGGCGGGCGTTCTTCGGCACGAAGACGTCGCCGTCGCGCAGGGTCCTGGCCATCTGGACGAGGAGGGCCAGGACGAGGAGCAGCAGCAGGCTGCCGATGACGTCCGGCAGCGCGAGCAACAGGCGTCGGCCCAGGTCGGGATGGGCGAAGACGAGGTCGGCCCGGTGGGTGCCGGTGAGGGTCATGCCGTGGCCCGCCACCGCGTCGGTCACGGTGCCCGGTACCTGGGTCGTGGTCGCGGTCTTGACCTCGCGGCTGTCCACCGGGTCGATGAGGCCGACCACCCCGAGGACCGGGACCAGCACCCCGAAGACGCCGACGAACAGAGTGGCCAGGCCCAGAGCCACCTCGAGCAGTCGGTTGTCGGTCCGGCTCCACCAGGACTTCGTACCCATGGTTCCCCCTGTCGTCCGCAGCGCGCATATCGCTTATCGATAGTATCGATAAGCGATATGCGCGCTGTCAAGCTCAGGGTGTGACGGCGGGCCGGACGGGCCTCACGGGAGGAAGGCGAACGGGATCCTCAGGGCCGGTCGGTGAGGCTGCCGTGATGGGCGTAGGCATAGAGGGCCGCTTCAGTGCGGCTGGATACTTTGATCTTGGTCATGAGGTTGGTCAGGTGTGCTTTGACGGTGCGTTCGGCGATGCCGAGCCGACGGCTGATCTCGCGATTGTCGGCGGCGTAGCCGAGCAGGGTGAGGACTTGGCGCTCCCGGGGGGTGAGGGAGGGGATGGCGTGGAGGTCCCCGGGAGTGGGAGGAGCGGCTGGGATCGAGCTGAAGTCCTCTTGTGGTCCCGTTCTCTGGTTGTCCGTCGTGCGGTAAGTCACAGCGGTGGTCTCCCCGTTCGTTTCTGTCTGACCGCTCTAGCCGGTTGTCCCCTTGCTTTTGTCGGACTGCTTGCCTGCCGGGGTTTCGGCGCCGGGCGGCCGTTGTGGCGGCACCGTGGTCTGGTCGATCGGGCTGCGGTGCCGCACGATAGTGCCCCCTGCACGGCGCGCCTCCATGCCGATACGGCTGGCAAATACCTTGTGGGCAGCGGCCGTTGGGGTCGCTCCCCGCGCCCGGAGACGCCCCATCATGGGGCAGGGTGGTTAGTAAACGATCGATAAGAGCCCAAGTAAAGGGAGTTGAGGCAGTGTTGAGGTTGCCTCACGGGCAGATGTCCTTCAGTGCGATGCCCGATCGTCCAGTACCGCACGACGGAGCCACCGCCCCCGACCTGCGGATTCCGGTGCCTTGATTCCCTACACCACCTGACGGGACGCCGTCCCGGTTCGCCTCACCGTGGGGCGGTCCCATGAGTGCACGAGAGAGGCGTCACCTGGGTGACGGGCACGCCGGGCCTCGTCACCGCCGTACGGTCGGCCAAGCAGTTCCTGACGTACGTGGCGTCGGGGCCGTTCCAGTACGCCGTGGCCGAGGCGCTGGCGCTGCCGGACACGTACTTCGAGGCGTTCCGCGCGGACATGCTGGCCAAGCGGGACGTGCTGGCGGCCGGGCTCACGGAGGCGGGGTTCAAGGTCTTCCAGCCGGCGGGCACGTACTTCATCACCACCGACATCCGGCCCCTCGGCGAGTCCGACGGCTTCGCCTTCTGCCGCGCGCTCCCGGAGCGCGCCGGGGTCGTCGCCATCCCGAACGCGGTCTTCTACGACCACCGGGAGGCGGGCGCGCCCTTCGTGCGGTTCGCGTTCCGCAAGCGGACAGATAAGTTGCGCGAGGCAAGCGAGAGGCTGGCTGAGCTGCGGAAACAGTGACGAGACGCCGTCCCCACAGCGCACGGACGGGGTTGCACT
Organism: Streptomyces sp. NPDC058086; assembly: GCF_042885015.1. NCBI lineage: Bacteria > Bacillati > Actinomycetota > Actinomycetes > Kitasatosporales > Streptomycetaceae > Streptomyces > Streptomyces sp. NPDC058086. The sequence goes on from NZ_JBHVST010000167.1 coordinate 9,323, forward strand.
GGCCGCAGCGGCTCCTCAGCGTCCGGGGTAGTCCAGATCATCCTGGGCCGTCAGCAGGGGTGTGGACCCCTCCGACCAGTGGTTGACCCAACCGCAGAGCCCGCAGGCATAGCGGCCGTTCACGCCGTGCACCTCGGCACCGCAGTCATGGCACATAGTGGCCGTGATCTCTTTGCGTGCCAGAGCCTCGGTCGTATCAACGACGGGCATGGTTTCCGGCTGCTGTTTCTGCGCCATGCGAACACAGTACGGGCGGGGTCGGGACGTAACCCGAGGACCACCCGCACTGATTCGAGCAGTTCCACGACCCGTTCGGCCCCTGGATCGCTGCTGCACCACAGTTACCGCATGTCATGTTCAGTCCTCCGCGATCAGTACGCGTCGTCTGTCTGTCGTGCTGGAGGAGGCGGCGAAGCGGCTCAAGGCGGCCTGGTGGCACAGGGGCCCAGAACGGTGGGGACGGCGCGCCGAAGTGGGGGAAACCGCACCGCTCAGGCGTGTAAAGCTCGCAAATACCCCGTAAGGGACGCACAGTTCGGGTGTGACCCACGCCAGTACCCTTCCGGCCCCCGCCGCCCCGAAGCCCGGTGACGGGGGGCACGGCCGCCCGGCGCGCCCCACGCACGGCCTGCCCCCTGTCGCGCACGCGCTGGCCCTGTTCGCGACGGCGCGACTCGTCGGCGTTCTCGTGCTCGCCGGAACCGCCTGGGCGGGCGGCAAGCACCCCGTCGCCCTGCTCGGGCGGTCCTGGGACTCGCTCTGGTACCTGGGGATCGCGGCGCACGGCTACGAACGCACCCAGTACTTCAGGCCCGCCGTCGTCCACAGCGACCTGGCCTTCTTCCCGCTGTATCCGGGGCTGATCCGCGCCGTCACCACGCTGACCGCGCTGAGCGGCGGCGCGGCGGGACTGCTGGTCGCCTGGACCGCCGCCGCGGTCGCCGCCTGCGGGATCTACGCGATCGGGGCCCGGCTGCACGGCCGCGCCGTCGCCACCATGCTGGTCCTGTTGTGGGGCCTGCTCCCGCACTCGATCGTGCTGTCCCTGGCGTACACCGAGCCCGTCCTCACCGCCTTCGCCGCCTGGTCGCTGTACGCGGTGCTCACCGGGCGCTGGCTGTGGGCGGGCACGCTGGCCGCGCTCGCGGGCATGTCGCGGCCGAACGGGCTCGCGGTGGCCGCGGCGGTGCTGGCCGCGGCGGCGTGCGAGGTCTGGCGGCGGCGCGGCCGGGTTTCCCACAGGCTGTGGACGGGCGCCGCGCTCGCGCCGGTCGGCTGGGGCGGCTATGTGCTGTGGGTGGGCCGGCGCAAGGGAGATCCGTTCGGCGGCTATTTCCAGGTGCAGCGGCTGTGGGGCTCGCGCTTCGACTTCGGCGCCGGTTCGCTGCGCTTCGTCCAGCATCTGCTGACGCACGGGGACCGTTTCGTGTTCCCGATGACGATGGTGGTCGTGGCGGCGGCCGTGCTGCTGTACGGGCTGCTGATCGCGGACCGTGCCCCGCTGCCACTGCTCGTGCACAGCGGGGTACTGCTGCTGATCGCGCTCGGCGGCTCCGGGTTCTTCGAGTGCAAGCCGCGCTTCCTGCTGCCCGCGTTCCCGCTGCTGCTGCCGCTCGCCCGGGCGCTGGTCCGCACGGCAAGAGCCCGGCCCTGGCACGCCGTCCTGGTGGTCGGCGCCCTGGCCGGGCTCTCGTTCGCCTACGGCGCATATCTGGTCGTCATCGCGCACACGCCGCTGTAAGAGCTCCGAACAAAATGAGCGCCCGGCACGCGACGCCCGGCACGCGAGCTGATCGGACTCTCATTTTGTTCGGAGCTCTAAAACCTGGTGGGAGGACTACTCCTCGTCGTCGTCCTCGGGCTTCTCCTCCGCCTCGTTGACTTCCTGCTCGAGGCCGAGCTGCTCGACGAGCCACTTGTCGAACTCGATGGCGGCCCGCACCCAGCTGACCGTCGACGAAACGAAGTGCTCGAGGGCGACGCCGGTGCCGATCAGCATCTGTGCCTCGCCGATCAGGCGGACAGTGCCGTCGTCATGCGTGTGGCTGTAGACCTTCGGCCACAGCGTGCGGCGGTTCCAGTCGTCGATGGACTCCAGCAGAGTCGGCTTCTCGTCGATCTGGTGCGGCCGGTCGTAGAACGTCCGCACCGAGAAGACCTGCTGGTCCCCCTCGCCGCGGAACATGAAGTACGTACGGAACTCCTCCCACGGCGCCGCGAGGTCACCCTCGTCGTCGACGACGTACTTCAGCTCCATCTGGTCCAGGAGCTGCTTCACGAGGTCCTGATCCGGGACGACGGGGCCCGCCGGTCCGCCGGGCTGCGGCTCGGGCTGGCCCCCGAAATTCGGAATCGAGGACGGGTCGATGCTCACCGTGTATTTCCCTTCGTACGGATGCTGCCATCCTCCCCCATCACGGGCGGTCAGTGGCAACCCCCACAGGCAAAGGCACGGACACCACCACCGGGAGTGTGTATCCGATGCGGCCAGTGACGACGGCGCCGCCGGGACCGGCGCCGTCGACCGCTGAAATCAGCCCGTCCGGGCTACTGCGCGACCCCCACGATCAGGCCGTCCCCGAATGCGTCCACCCGGACCGTGTCGCCGTCCTTGACCTCGCCCGCCAGGATCTCCTTGGCGAGCCGGTCGCCGATCGCGGTCTGGACGAGGCGGCGCAGCGGCCGGGCCCCGTAGGCCGGATCGTTGCCCTCGTCCGCGAGCCAGGCCAGGGCCGCGTCGGTGACCTCCAGGGTGATCCGGCGCTGGGCGAGCCTCTTGGCCAGCCGGTCGACCTGGAGCCTGGCGATGCGCTCCAGCTCCTCCATGTTGAGGGCCGAGAAGACCACGAGGTCGTCGAGGCGATTGAGGAATTCTGGCTTGAAGGAGGCCCTCACGACCTCCAGGACCTGCTGCTTCTTCTCCTCCTCGGAGGTCAGCGGCTCGACCAGGCTGTGCCCACTCAAGAATTGGCTGCCCAGGTTCGAGGTCAGGATGAGGATGGTGTTGCGGAAATCGACCGTACGGCCCTGTCCGTCGGTGAGCCGTCCGTCGTCCAGCACCTGGAGCAGGATGTCGAAGACCTCCGGGTGCGCCTTCTCGACCTCGTCGAGCAGGACGACGCTGTACGGGCGCCGGCGCACGGCCTCCGTGAGCTGGCCGCCCTCCTCGTAGCCGATGTACCCGGGCGGGGCGCCGACCAGCCGGGCGACGCTGTGCTTCTCGCCGTACTCGCTCATGTCGATGCGGATCATGGCCCGCTCGTCGTCGAAGAGGAAGTCCGCGAGGGCCTTGGCGAGTTCGGTCTTGCCGACGCCGGTCGGGCCGAGGAAGAGGAACGATCCGGTGGGCCGGTCCGGGTCGGCGATTCCGGCGCGGGTGCGGCGTACGGCGTCGGACACGGCCTGGACGGCCTCGCTCTGGCCGATGAGGCGGCGGCCCAGCTCCTCCTCCATGCGCAGGAGCTTCTGGGTCTCGCCCTCCAGGAGGCGCCCGGCCGGGATGCCCGTCCAGGAGCCGACCACGTCCGCGATGTCGTCGGGGCCGACCTCCTCCTTGACCATGGTGTCCCTGGCGGCTTCCTCCTCCGCCTCGGAGGCCTCCTCCAGGTCCCGCTCCAGGGTGGGGATCTCGCCGTAGAGCAGCTTGGAGGCGGTGTCGAAGTCGCCGTCGCGCTGTGCCCGTTCGGCCTGACCGCGCAGCTCGTCGAGCTTCTCCTTCAGCTCGCCGACGCGGTTGAGGGACTGCTTCTCCTTCTCCCAGCGGGCGGTCAGGCCCCGCAGCTCCTCCTCCTTGTCGGCGAGGTCGCGGCGCAGCTTCTCCAGACGCTGCCGGGAGGCGGGGTCGGTCTCCTTGTCGAGGGCCAGCTCCTCCATGCGCAGCCGGTCCACCGCGCGCTGGAGTTCGTCGATCTCCACGGGGGACGAGTCGATCTCCATGCGCAGCCTGGAGGCGGCCTCGTCGACGAGGTCGATGGCCTTGTCGGGCAGGAAGCGGGACGTGATGTACCGGTCGGAGAGGGTGGCCGCGGCGACCAGCGCGCTGTCCGCGATCACGACCTTGTGGTGGGCCTCGTAGCGGCCCTTGAGTCCGCGCAGGATCGCGATGGTGTCCTCGACGGACGGCTCGGCCACCAGGACCTGCTGGAAACGGCGCTCCAGGGCGGGGTCCTTCTCGATCCGCTCGCGGTACTCGTCGAGGGTGGTGGCACCGACCATCCGCAGCTCACCGCGGGCGAGCATCGGCTTGAGCATGTTGCCGGCGTCCATGGCGGAGTCGCCGCCCGCGCCCGCGCCGACGACCGTGTGCAGCTCGTCGATGAAGGTGATGATCTGCCCGTCGGAGTCCTTGATCTCGGCGAGGACGGTCTTCAGCCGCTCCTCGAACTCACCCCGGTACTTCGCCCCGGCCACCATGGCGCCGAGGTCGAGCGAGACGAGCCGCTTGTTCTTGAGCGACTCGGGCACGTCGCCCTTCACGATCCGCTGGGCGAGCCCCTCCACGACGGCGGTCTTGCCGACGCCGGGCTCACCGATGAGGACGGGGTTGTTCTTGGTGCGCCGGGACAGCACCTGCACGACCCGGCGGATCTCCTGGTCCCGGCCGATGACCGGGTCGAGCTTTCCGTCGCGCGCGGCGGCGGTGAAGTCCGTACCGAACTTTTCGAGCGCCTTGTACTGGCCCTCGGGATCCGGGGTCGTCACCCGGCGTCCTCCCCTGCTCTTCTGGAACGCCTCAAGCAGCTTCTTCGCACTGGCGCCCTGCTGGGAGAGTACGTCGCCGCTCGGGCCGCCCTTCGCGGCGATCCCGATGAGGAGGTGCTCGGTGGAGAGGTACTCGTCCCCGAGCTCCTTGGCCTTGTCGGCCGCCTCGGCGATGACGGCGAGCAGTTCGCGGTTGGGCTGCGGGGGCGCGACCGTGGACCCGGTCACGCTGGGCAGGCCGGCGAGGACGCGCTCGGCCGCGGCCCGTACGGCGGCCTGGTCGGCGTCGACCGCGGCCAGCAGGTCGGTGATGTTCTCGTTCTCCTGACCACCGAGCAGCGCGAGCAGCAGGTGGGCAGGGGTGAGGTCGGGGTGTCCCTCGGACACGGCCCGGCTGGTGGCCGCGTTGATCGCGTCCCGGCTCCTGTTGGTCAGCTCGGCGTCCACGTTCGCGTTCTCCTCCTCAATACGACCCTGATGTACGGACTGACTCAACCAACGTACACAAAGTTGAGTCTATTCCACTCAAGAAAGGCCGGGAAGCCATGGCACTCACGGGTGGGGATACATTTCCGACCATGAGCGCATACCCGGTGGACCCGCACGATCCCGACCCCGCGTACCTCGCCTTCTGGCGGGAACGCCATCTGTGCACCCTCACCACCCTCCGGGCGGACGGCAGCCCACACGTCGTGCCTGTCGGGGTTACATACGACCCCGAGGCGGGCCTGGCTCGGGTGATCACCAACAAGTCCAGCGCGAAGGTGGGGCACGTGCTGGCCGCGGGGGCGCAGGGGGCACGCGTCTCGGTCTGCCAGGTGGACGGGCGCCGGTGGGCGACGCTGGAGGGACGCGCGAGGATCGTCGCGGACCCCGCGCGTGTCGCGGAGGCGGAGCGGCGGTACGCGGAGCGGTACGGGAGGGTGCCCTCGCCGAACCCCGACCGGGTGGCGATCGAGATCACGTTGACCTCGGCGATGGGGCACGGCTGATTTCAGCCGTTGTGGAGATGGCATGGAGATGGGCGGATACCTGGATCTTTCGCCCAAAACTGCAGCGGGGGGGACGGGGTCTAGTGGGCGGTTGTCGGCGCGGGGGGGGGCTAACAACACCAGGTACAAAAAAACTCGGAGTA
>NZ_JBHVST010000168.1:0-14996 GCF_042885015.1 Streptomyces sp. NPDC058086
GATCAGGCTGCCCTCAGCTTCAACCCGACTGCTGCGACAGCGAGTTGGTGCAGGTCTTCCACCTCCACTCGAACCAACAGCGCCTCACGGCGCAACCAAGATCTGTGCCAGAACCCTCAACTCAACTCATGAGCAGAGCCACTGGCGAGAGAGTCTTCTGTGTGGGCCTTGTTCTCGTATAGCCACGGCCAAGTGGCGCGCTGAGAAACTGCCTGGCGACAGTTGTGGTCTCCTGATCTTCGCTCCGGTTCTCTCGCCACGCTGTGGTGATCCAACTGGGTTGGGCGAGGGAGCACGAGTGTGGCAGGGCTTGGGAGCCGGAAGACCTGAAGGCGATGTTGCCCGGGGCGCTGAAGCGTTCCGGGCAACGTGCGTGAGGGTCAGCGACGATGCTGCCGGGAAGTCGCAGGTTCCAGCCGTCTCAGGCCGCGGCCGTTGGATTCGCTGGTTCGGCGGCGCGGCGGTGTTCGGCGTTGATGCGCTGAGCTTCTTCGAGGTCTTCGAGGATGACGATGCGGCTGGCGACCTCGATCCGGGTGGCCTCGCGCACGAGCTTGTGAGCAGCGCCAAGGAGGACTGTCACAGCACCCCGGACTGCGGTGCTGCGGGTGGCGGCCGCGGTCGCCAGACCCACCCGCTCACGAATATACCGAGCAACTCACAGGCCAGGGCGCGGACAGCGTAGGGCAGGTTGTGCCCGTAGAGCGCGCACGTGGATCCACCGACGTGACCATCAGGTCGACTCGGCCCACGGCCGACAGGATCAGACTGGGCCCGGCCATCGCGAGCTGGACACTGATTGCGGCCTTGGGACAGAGCTCGGCTCGCTCGGCCAGGGGCCTGCCTCCGTCGCAAGGCCTCGGCCGGCGCCCTGGCCGTCACCATCGGTGATGAGCCGGCTGTCCAGGCCCGTGATGATCGTGTCCAGCACCAGGCGGAACATGCGGTCCTCCTCAGGGCCTGCGTCCGCGGGCCCCTCTTCGCCGACAGCGGGGGCGGCGGGCTCGAGGTTCGACCACTGGTGAAGCGCGCCGTTGAGTTCGGCGGTGAGGACACCGATGACGACCGCGCACATGAGAGCGGCGATCGGCCGGATCTCTGAGTGCGGCACCCCTGCGGCGTCCAGTGTCGCGGTGAGCGCAGCCCAGAACGGGTCTTCGGGCTGGATGAAGTCCGGCTGGCTGAACGAGTAGGCCATGAGGTTGGGGTGGCGGTGTGCCAGCGTCCGAAAATCTGTGGCGAGCAGGCGTATGCGCTCCTGCCAGGCAGCGTCTTCGAGGGTCACGGTGCGGAACTGGGCGCCGACCCTCCTCGCCACGCCGCGCAGCAGGGCGCCCTTGTTCGGTACGTGGTGGTACAGCGACATCGGGTTCGCATCCAGCGCGGTCGCGAGTTTGCGCATGGTGAGCGCGTCGACCCCGTCCGCGTCGATGAGCCGCAGGGCGGCTGCATAGATCCCGGTCTCAGTCAGAGGCACGTCTCTCTTCCTTGTTCCCCGCGGGGGAAGCTTCGCCTTTGTCATACGCCGTACGGTAGCGGTTTCGTACGGTGTACGGAAATGAGCTGGATCACGCAGTGACGGAGCAGACACTTCCGCGACCCGGGTTGCACTCGACGTTCCATACGGCGTACGGTTCTTTTCCGTACGGCGTATGTTTCTGTGGTGCACCGCGGCATCGACCGGCACCCTTGCCCATCCCTCTCCGCACAAAGGAGCAAGCCATGACCACGTCGAACGACCTTCGCCCCATTCGGTCCCCGCGCGGGATACCCCTGCTCGGCCACACGCCGCAGATCCCCAGCACCAACCCGGTGGAGTACTTCGGCGAGCTGTCCAAGCAGTTCCCCGAGGGCATCTACGGCATGGACATCGCCGGCATCGAGCAGGTCTTCGTCTACGACCCGGACCTGGTGGCCGAGGTCTGCGACGAGACGCGGTTCTTCAAGCAGATCGAGAAGACGCCGCTGCATCACGTCCGGGACTTCGCGGGGGCGGGCCTGTTCACGGCCCACCAGCACGAAGAGGAATGGGGCATGGCGCACCGTGTCCTGATGCCGGCCTTCAGCCAGCGGTCCATGAAGGCCTACTACGGGCAGATGCTGGAGATCGCCCAGAACCTGGTGGGCAAGTGGGAGCGCAGGGAGGGTCAGCCGGTCAACATCACCGACGACTACACCCGGCTCACCCTGGACACGATCGCCCTGTCGGGGTTCGGCTACCGGTTCCAGTCCTTCGACAAGGAGGAGCTGCACCCCTTCCTCAACGCGCTGCTGGGTGCGCTGGTGGAGTCGCTGCGGCGCTCGCAGGAGCTGCCGATGATGACCAAGTTCCGCAAGGCGGACGACAAGAGGTACCGCGAGAACATCCGGCAGATGCAGGAACTGGTCGAGAGCGTGATCAAGGAGCGCCGCCAGGGGGAGGGCGGCGGTGAGGAGGACCTTCTGGGGCTGATGCTGGAGGCCACCGACCCGGAGACCGGCAAGCTGCTGGCCGACGACAACGTCCGCGACCAGGTGCTGACGTTCCTGATCGCCGGTCACGAGACCACCAGCGGCCTGCTGTCGTTCGCCACCTACTCGCTCATGCGCAACCCGCACGTCCTGGCCCAGGCCTACGCGGAGGTGGACCGGCTGCTGCCCGGCGACACCGTGCCGGACTACGACACGATCATGAAGCTGGACGTCATCCCGCGCATCCTGGACGAGACCCTGCGCCTGTGGGCTCCCATCCCGGCATTCGGCAAGGCCCCGCTGGAGGACACCGTCATTGGCGGCCGCTACCAGCTGAAGAAGGGAACTCGGGTCAACATCCTCGAGGGCCCGCTGCACACCCACCCCAAGGCGTGGGAGCGGCCGGAGGAGTTCGACATCGACCGGTGGCTGCCGGAGAACCGCGACCAGCAGCACCCGCACGCCTACAAGCCGTTCGGCAACGGCTTGCGTGCCTGCATCGGCCGGCAGTTCGCGCTCACCGAGGCCCGTCTGGCCCTCGCGCTGGTGCTGCAGAAGCTCAAGTTCTCCGACACCGGCGACTACAAGATGGACGTCAAGGAGGCGCTGACGCGCAAGCCCAGCGACTTCCAGCTGGTCGTCCGGCGCCGTCAGGAACACCAGCGGACCGTCTTCGGCGCCGTGGACCTGCAGACCGACGACACGCAGGCGCAGGCCGCGGTCAGCGGTGTCGGGGTGAACCTGACCGTCGCCTACGGCTCCAGCCTTGGCTCTTGCGAGGACCTGGCGCGCACCATCGCCGACCGCGGCGAGCGCTCCGGCTTCGGCACCACCCTGACCAGCCTGGATGAGCTGGGCGACAACCTGCCCACCGAGGGCCTGCTCGTGGTCGTCGCCGCCAGCTACAACGGCAAGGCCCCCGACAACGCCCAGCGTTTCGACGAGCTGATCGCCGCCGGGCTGCCCGAGGGCTCGCTGTCGAACGTGCGGCTCGCGCTGCTGGGCGCCGGCAACACCCAGTGGGTGGCCACCTACCAGGCCTTCCCCAAGCGGATCGACGAAGCCCTGCTGGGCGCCGGTGCCACCCCCATCATCGAGCGTGGCATCGCCGACGCCGCCGGTGACTTCGACGGCATGGCCACTCGCTGGATGGACACCCTGTGGACCACCCTGGCCGAGGAGTACGCCGCCGACACCTCCGACGCGAGCGGCCCGCGCTACCAGGTCCAGCTGCTCACCGAGGCGGACGTGCGCCCCGCTATCGTCTCCGAGCAGGCCTACCCCCTCACGGTGGTGGCCAACGAGGAACTCGTGGCCGACGCGACCGGCCTGTGGGACTTCAGCCTCGAGCCGCCGCGCCCGTCGGCGAAGTCCATCACCATCGAGCTCCCCGAGGGTGTCACCTACGACACCGGCAACCACCTGGCCGTCTTCGCCAAGAACGAGCCGGCACTGGTCAACCGCGCCCTCGCCCGCCTCGGCGTCGACCGCGACCAGGTCCTGCGGCTGGACCAGCCGGCCGGCGGCCGCACCCACCTGCCGGTAGGCACCCCCGTCACCGCAGGCCTGCTCCTCACCGAGTTCCTGGAGCTGCAGGACGTGGCGACCCGCACCCAGGTGCGCATCCTGGCCGAGCACACCGAGTGCCCGTGGACCCGGCCGCAGCTGCAGGCCTACACCGCCGACACCGAGGAAGCCGAGGAGCGCTACCAGAACGAGATCCTCGGCAAGCGCATCTCCGTGCTGGGCCTGCTGGAACGCTTCCCCGCGGTCGAACTGCCGCTGGCCGTTCTCCTGGAGATGACGGGGCCGATCCGTCCCCGCTTCTACTCCATCTCCTCCGCCCCGCTGGCCAACCCGCGCCACGTGCGCCTGACTGTGGGCCTGCTGGAAGGCCCGGCCCTGTCCGGTGACGGCCAGTACCGCGGCACCTGCTCCTCCTACATCGCCGGACTCGAGCCCGGAGACGTCTTCTACGGCTACGTGCGCGTGCCCTCCCCGACCTTCGCCCCGCCGGCCGACCCCGCCACGCCGCTGATCCTCATCGGCCCCGGCACCGGCATCGCGCCGCTGCGCGGATTCCTGGAGGAGCGCGCCTCGCAGCAGGAGAACGGTACCGAGGTGGGCCTGTCGCAGGTCTTCGTCGGCTGCCGCCACCCGGAGCACGACTACTTGTACCGCCAGGAGATGCAGGCCTGGGAGCAGTCCGGGATCGCGCAGGTCCACACCGCCTTCTCCGCGGTGAGCGGCCACCCGGCCCGGTTCGTGCAGAACGCCATCGCCAACGCCGCCGACACGGTGTGGCAGGCCATCGAAGACGGCGCGTACATCTACGTCTGCGGTGACGGCCGCCGCATGGCACCCGCCGTCCGCGAGGCCCTCGCCGCGATTCACCGCCAGCGGACCGGCAGCGACGAGGAAACCGCCCAGCAGTGGCTCGCCCAGCTCGAAGCCGACGAGCACTACCAGCAGGACGTCTTCGCCTGACCCCCGGACGCCGGGAGGCGTGCGGCCGTCCAGACACCCCGCACGCCTCCCGGCCACCACAAGCCCGCCCGACACACGGCACCGATTGGCCCGAATCGCCGGGAGTGCCACTCACAGAAGGAAGATCACCATGGACACCATGCTCGCCGGACGCTTCCACCTGGACAGCAAGAAGTTCGTCGTGGAGGAGGTCCCCGTCCCCGTGCCGGGTCCGGGCGAGATCCTCATCGAGGTGAAGGCCGCAGGCGTCTGCCTTTCGGACGTCCACCTGATCGACGGCTCCCTCGTCCCGCTGTTCGCCACCTCAGACGTGGTCACCGTCGGCCACGAGGTTTCGGGCGTGATCCACACCCTCGGCCCCGACCTCAAGCGCGGCCTGACCGTCGGCACCCGCGTCACCCTGGAGGCCGGCAAGACCTGCGGCCAGTGCGCCGGCTGCGTGCGCCGCCGCCCCTGCACCCAGATGCTCACCGCCGGCATCGACTACGACGGCGGCTGGGCCCAGTACACCCTCGCCCGCGAGGACACCCTCATCCCCATCCCCGACAGCCTCCCCTTCGACCAGGCCGCGATCATCCCCGATGCGGTCTCGACCCCCTACGCCGCCGTCGTCGCCACCGCCGGAGTACGCCCCGCCCAGTCCGTCGGCGTGTGGGGTGTGGGCGGAGTCGGCGCACACAACGTACGCCTCGCCCGCCTGGTCGGCGCCGCACCGATCATCGCCGTCGACCCGCTGCCCAGCGCCCGGGAACGCGCCCTGGCCTTCGGCGCGGACATCGCACTCGACCCGGCCGCCGACGACTTCGCCGACCAGGTACGCGCCGCCACCGCCGGACGGGGCCTCGACTTCGCCTTCGACTGCGCCGGCGTGCCCGCCGTCCGCGAGCAGGCCGCCTCCGCACTCGGCCTGGGCGGCTCCCTCATCCTGGTCGGCATCACGCCCAGGCCCCTCACCATCACCGAGGGCCTGACCTTCAACTACATGCAGAAGCAGGTGCGCGGCCACTACGGCGGCTACCCCGAGTCAGTCACCGAGCTCGTGCAGCTGACCGCAGCCGGCCGCCTCGACCTCGCCCCCTCCATCACGGACCACATCCCGCTCGCCGACGCCGCCGACGCGATCCACCGACTGGAGAACAAGATCGGCGACCCGATCCGCCTCATCCTCGTCCCCTGACACGTCCAGCGGGACATCAAAGCCACCTCGGGCAGGGGTGAGTGGGCGCCGGTGCTTGAGGGAGCACCGGCGCCCACGGCTTTCCGGTATCTGCTGGCCTGGCACGCGCCGACTCCGGCCAGGTGAGGTCGGGCAGGGGCGCTGCGCCGAGCTGACTCTTCCCTCTCAAGGCCGCAGAACCCCGCTGCCGCCGGCTCGTAGCCGGGCGCCAGAACCCGGCGTCCTCCGTAGCGGCGCACATGATCCGAAGTGGAGATGGGAATCATGCAGATGGCCGACGCTCTGGACCGTACTCCGCAGCGCAGTAATGCTCGCTCAAACCGCACACGTATTCTCGCGACCGCTCGGCAGAAACTGAGGGACAACCCCGACGCGAGTCTCGACAGCATCGCTCAGGCGGCCGGCGTCGCGCGGCGCACCCTCTACGGACACTTCTCCAGCCGGCAAGCGCTGGTCGCCGCCCTGACGCAGGAAGCAGGCCAAGCGCTTCAACAGGCGTTCGCCACGGCCCGTATTCCAGGCGCCGACCCGCTGGAGGCGACGGCGCGGATGGCCCTGGCGGCATGGACGGTGGGCGACCAGTACCGCATGCTCATCTCCTTGGGCCGCCGCGATCTGGGAGACGAGGCGATCCGAGCCACCCTGGCACCGGCGCGCGAAGAGGCCACCGCGACCGTGCGACGTGGTCAGGACGAAGGCGTGTTTGCGGACCACGTTCCCGCGCCTGTCCTCGCCCTGATGCTGGAAGCACTGATGCTGGCCCTCGCCGCGGAGAACGCCGCGTCCACCTGGGCGGATCCTGCGGGTGAAGCTGCGGCGACCGCGCTCCTGGTCGCCGCCGGCGTAGCACCACAGGTGGCTGCGCTCCGCGTGCAGGAGGTTCTGCGTGAGTCGGAGGGGCATGAACGGCGTTCTGACGTCCGCCACTTCGCCGCCTCAGCGCGCCGTCACTGAGGCAACGAAGAAGTGTGCGTCAGTCGAGCCCGCGGCAGCCGCTCCACTCCGTCACGACTCCTTGCGGGTTCGTGCGATATGGCTCTCCAAGCCGACGATCGTCGCGTCCAGCGCACAGTTGAACATCGCGTCGATCACGTCCTTCGCGGGCGAGGGGGCGTCTTCCCTGTCGGGGCCGGCTGGTGCCGGCGGCAGGGTGGTCCACCGCTGCAGCGCTCCGGTCAATTCGCTGACCAGCAGCCCCGTGAAAACCGCGCACAAGGAGGCAGCGACGCGCGGGATCTCCGAGGGCGGCAGTTCCGCGGCAGACAGGATGTTGATGAGCCCCTGCCAAAAGGGGTCCTCCGGCTGGACGTAGTCAGCTCGCCCGAAGGAGTACGCCATCAGTTTCGGATGGCTGTGCGACAGTTTACGGAAGTCCAGAGCCAGTTGGCGCAGGCGGTCCTGCCAGGGGAGGTCCTCCCGCGCCCCCGCGCGGAACTGCGAGCCGACGCGCTCGGCCAGGCCACGCAGCACGGCGTCCTTGTTCGGCACGTGGTGGTACAGCGACATCGGGTTCGCATCCAGCGCGGTCGCGAGTTTGCGCATACTGAGCACCTCGACCCCGTCGGCCTCGATGAGCTGCAGCGCCATGGCGTAGATGCCGTCCTTGGTGAGCGGGACGTCCCTCTTCCTGGTCCCCCGGGGAGCCTTCTTTTCCATACGCTGTATGGTATCAGTTGCGGCGTATGGAAATCTGGGGCGCCGCTGCAACGGCGGCTTCCTCGCGTCGAACGGCGCCCTTGCTCTCCCCCTCTCGCCGCACACGGGCAAGCCCATGACCGCCCAGCCCGAGCCCGGCCTCCGCGCGGCATTCCGATCCTCGGCCACACGCCGCAGATCCCGCTACCAGCCCGGTCGCGTACTTCGGCGAGCTGCCCAAGCAGTTCCCGGAGGGCATCCTGACCCTCAACTACGTGCGCAGGCGGGTGTGCGACCGCTACGGCGGCGCCCCCGAGTGCGTCACCGAACTCGTGCAGCTGACCGCCGCCCGCCGCCTCGACCTCGCCCCTCCATCACCGGCCGCATGCCGCCCGCCGACGCCGCCTGCGCAATGCACCGGCCGGCAGACAAGATCGGCGACCCGGTCCGCCGCAGCCTCGCTCTGACGAGTCGTCCAGAGGTCGCCCCGGGCCGGGGATTCAGGCGAGGTCGGGCAGGGCGCGCCGGGTGACCTCACGGGCGTCGCCGGCGGGGACACCCAGCATGCGCAGGGCCATCTCGGCCAGGTCCGAGGCGGCCTCGTCGCCGTCGAGGTCGGGGCGCGCCAGCCTCAGCCCCACGAGGGACAGCAGGGTCCCTCCGAGGGCGGACAGGGCGATGGTCGGGTTGGTGCAGGTGAAGCGGCCCGTGGCGATGCCGATCTCCAGGTCGCGGAGCGCTCGCGGGGACAGGCCGCTCTGGGCGTGAATGTGGGCCAGACCGCGATCACGCAGAATCCGCATGAGTTCCGGATGGGAGTCGGCCATCCGCGCGGTGAGCCGGAAGCCCGCCGCGACGAGTTCGGCCGGGTCCTCGATCCCTTCGACACGCTCGTCGATGGCCCGACCGAACTCCTCCAGGGCATCCGTCACCGCGGCGTCGAACAGCTCCGTCTTGGACTCGAAGTGGTTGTAGAACGAGCCGAAACCGACGTCCGCGCGCTCAGCGATGGCCTGGATGCTGGCGCTGGTGTCCCCGGTCTCCGCGAGGATCTGCCGGGCCGCGCGGACGAGCGCCTGACGGGTCTCGGCTCGGCGTCGCTCGAAGCGGTTCTTGGGCGGGGCTGACGTCGGCATACGGCGAGTGTAACAACCGTCGCGATGAGTCTGCCATTACTGATGAAATTGTCAATTATTCGAGTCCACCCTATTGACGATGGGTAACGGCAAAGTTGATGATTTCCTCATTACAGCAGTGTTGCTTGGAGGACACCATGTCCCACACCCCCGTTAACAGGGCCGCTCCCCAGACGCCCCACCAAGACCTCCACAGTGAGCAGGGCGCCCTGCGCGGAGAGCACCCCGGACGTTCCCGGAATCCCGTGATCAAGGTGGCGGATCTGGCCTGGCTCGAGTTCGAGAAGCCGAACCTGGACCGGGCCGAGGTCTTCGCGCGTGACTTCGGGTTCGCGGTCGCCGCCCGCACCGAGGAGGAGCTGTGGCTGCGCGGCACCTTCGCGGGCTCACCCTGCATGGTCATCCGGCGGGGACGTACGTCCCGGTTCATCGGGCCGGCGTTCCGCGCGGCCGAGCGGGCCGACCTGGACCGGCTGGCCCGCGCCACCGGCAGTACCGTCCGGGACATCGGCGTACCGGGCGGTGGGCAGTCGGTCGCCCTGCTCGATCCCTCGGGCCTGCCGGTCCGGGTCGTGCACTGCGCCGAGCAGCTGCCCGCGCTGGCCGAGCAGGAGGCGCTGATCCTCAACTTCGGTACCGATCACCGTCGTACGAACGCCACCCAGCGCCCGCCCCGTGAGCCGTCCCGTATCCAGCGGCTGGGCCATGTGGTGCTGGAAACACGGGTGTTCGCCCGCACCCTGGACTGGTACCTGGACACCCTCGGGATGATCGTGTCCGACTTCCTGTTCCTGGACGGGCAGCGCGGGCGCGGGCCGACGATGACGTTCATCCGGTGCGACCAGGGGAGCGTGGCCGTCGATCACCACACGCTGGCCCTGCACCTGGGACCCGGAACCGGCTACGTCCACTCCGCCTACCAGGTCACCGACCTCGACACGATCGCCGCCGGCGGTGAGTACCTCGCCGAGCGCGGCTACAAGCGCAGCTGGGGCATCGGCCGGCACATCCAGGGCAGCCAGCTCTTCGACTACTGGCGCGACCCCGACCACTTCATGCTGGAGCACTTCGCCGACGGCGACCTCTTCTCCTGCGACCTCGAGCCCGGCTGGGCACCGATGTCGGCGAGCGGCCTGGCCCAGTGGGGCCCGCCGGTCACCCGCGACTTCCTGGGCACCAGCCCTTCCCCCGCCAAGCTGCGCGAGGTCATGACGGCCCTGCGTGGCGACAACGAACTCGACCCCGCACGCCTGCTGGGCCTGATGAAAGCGATGAGCTCATGAGTACCAACGTTCTGCGTACCACCGACGGCTGGTGGGTCGTCCGGGACGAACGCGCCGTCCGCATCGAGACCAAGGCCGTCACGACCGCCGAACTGCTCGCCGACCGCGACGCGGTCCGCGAAGCCGCCGCCTCCACCGAGAGCGGCACGCCCGTCGCCGACCTGGTGGCGCAGCCTCCGGTCACCACCCCGTGCCGGGTGGTCGCCCAGATGGTCAACTACCGCAGCCACGCCAAGGATTCGGGCTTCACCGGCGACATCCCGCCCACCTTCTTCCGCAAGGCGTCCGGCTCGGTCAGCGGCCCCCACGACACGATCATCCGCCCCGCGCACGTGAAGTTCCTCGACTACGAGGTGGAACTCGGCCTCGTCATGGGCGCGGCCCTGCCCGTGGGCACCGTCGTCGAGGAGCAGGACCTGCCGCGCTACGTCGCAGGCCTTGTCCTGACCAACGATGTCAGCGCCCGCGACGTCCAGCTGACCAAGACCCAGTTCTACGAGAGCAAGTCCTATCCGACCTTCACACCGACCGGTCCGTACCTGGCCCTGCTGGAGCCCGAGGATTTCGCGCATCTGCTGAACCTGCGGCTGCGGCTGTCGGTCAACGGCGTGTCACGCCAGGACCGCACGCTGGCCGACATGATCGTGCGGCCCGCACAGGCGCTCACCCTGCTCGCCCGCTTCCAGACCCTCGCCCCGGGCGACCTCCTGCTGACCGGCACTCCCGGCGGCACGGCCCTGAAGGCCCCGCCCAAGGCGGCCGAGAAGATCGCTGCGCTGCTCCCGCCCGCGCTGAAGTGGAAGGCGTTCTTCAAGGGCCAGGCCAAGAATCCCAAGTACCTGCGCAACGGTGACCTCGTCACCGCCACGATCGCCACCCCGGACGGGCGGATCGACCTCGGCGAGCAGCGGACCCCCATTGCGGACGCATCATGAAAGCCGCATCCCGGAGACCGGTGGTGATCATCGGTGCGGGACCCGTCGGGGTCATGGCTGGCCTGCTGCTCGCCCGGCACGGAGTGCGCAGCTTGGTCCTCGAACGGCACCGGGACGTCTACCCCCTGCCGCGCGCCGTCGTCGTGGACGACGAGATCCGCCGGATCCTGCAGAGCGCCGGTGTCCATGAGGAGTTCGCTTCCCTCGCCCGCCCGGCGCCCGGACTGCGGCTGCTGGACGCCGGGCGCCGCGTGATCGCCGAATTCCCGCGGTCCATGCACGGACACCACGGCTTCCCGCAGACCAGCATGTTCGACCAGCCCGATCTGGAACGCCTGCTGCGTGACGCCCTGGCGCGCCGCCCGGAGTGCGAGCTGTGGAGCGGGGTGGAGGTCGTGTCCGTCACCCAGTCCGTCGCACGGGACACCGACGGACCGAACGATCCGACGGGTCCGGTCCGGGTCACCCTTCGTCGCGACGGCAGCGACGAGGACGAGCACCTGTGGGCCGATGCCGTCCTCGGCTGCGACGGTGCGGGCAGTCTCACCCGTGACGCCATCGGCGCTCTGTGGGAGGACCTGCACTTCGAGGAGAGCTGGCGGGTCATCGACGTGCGCACCAGCCGCCCTGTGCGCACCTGGGAAGGCGCCGAGCAGATCTGTTCCCCCACCCAGCCGGCCACCTTCATGCGCGTCAGCGAGGACCGCTACCGCTGGGAGTTCAGGCTGGCCGACGACCAGAACCTGGACGGCCCGGACGGATGGGAGCGCCTGCGCGAGCTGGTCGCCCCCTGGGTGGACCTGCCGCCCGACGCCTCGCCGGGCAACGACTTCGAGGTGATACGGCAGGCGCAGTACACCTTCCGGGCCCGCCTCGCCGACCGGTGGCGCAAGGGGCGCGTCTTCCTGCTGGGCGACGCCGCCCACCTCACCCCGCCCTTCGTCGGGCAGGGACTGTGCGCGGGCCTGCGCGACGCCCAAAACCTCACCTGGAAGCTCGCCCAGGTGCTCCAACGGGGCGCACACGAGGGGCTGCTGGACACCTACGAACGCGAGCGCAAGCCGCACGCCCGCCATGTGATCCGCGTGGCGGTCGCCGTCGGCTGGGCCATGACCGGCGGACAGGACCGCGGTGCGGCGTTCCGGCGGGCCGTCGTGGGCACGGCCTGTCGCATCCCCGGTGTGACCGCGGCGGTGAGCCGTGACCTCAGTCCCGCCCTGACCGCCGGTCCACTCGTACGGCGCCGCCCCAGGCTGACCGGCCGCGTGCTGGCCGGCACCTTCGGCCCGCAGCCCTGGGTACGGCATGACGGCAGGCGAGTGCGCCTCGATGACGTCCTCGGGGACTCCTTCGCCGTCCTGACCGCTGTGCCGCCCACGGCGCAGATGACGGCCGTGGCCACGGCACTGGGCGCCCCGATGATCCGCGTCGACGATCTGGGCGACGACGGCACCCTGGCCGGCTGGCTGGCCCGCGGCCGTGCCGACGCCGTCCTGCTGCGACCCGACCGCGTCGTGATGGACACCGTCCCGGCCGGCAGCGGCGACTTCACGGACACCGTCGCCTGGGCCCCCCTGCTGCACACGGCCCGCCATACCGCCGATGCCCGGCCCGCCTGACGAGGAGCTCCACACCATGACCACCCCGCCCCCTGAGCCGTATCCGGAACCCTTCTTCACTCCCGACCCGAAGTCGGCCGCCCACAGTCGCATCGCGGACTTCGCCCGATGGGCGGCCCGGCACCGGGGCGCCGAAGGGATCCAGTACCCCACGGACTACCGAGCCCTGTACCAGTGGTCCGTGACTGACCTCGAAGGGTTCTGGGCCGCGGTGTGGGAGTACTTCGGCATCGACGCGACGACTGAGTACGAGCGGGTGCTGGCCGAGGAGACCATGCCCGGCGCCCGCTGGTTCCCCGGCGCCACGCTCAACTACACGCATCACGCGCTGCGCAACCTGCAGCCGGATTCTCCCGCGATCACCGCCCTGGACGAGACCGGGGCCGGCTATGAGATCACGGGCCGGGAGCTGCGCGCCCGGGTCGCCTCCGTCGCTGCCAGCCTGCGCGACCTGGGCGTCGGACAGGGCGACCGGGTGGTGGGCTATCTGCCCAACACCCCCCACGCCGTCATCGCCTTCCTCGCCACCGCAAGCCTGGGCGCGGTGTGGTCGGTGTGCGGCCAGGACTACGCACCCAAGGCCGCCGCCGACCGCTTCGCCCAGCTCGAACCCACGGTGCTCATCACCGCTGACGGCTACCTCTTCAACGGCGCCACCCACGACCGCCGCGCCGCCTCGCTCGAACTCGCCGCCGCCCTGCCGACGGTGAAGGCCACAGTGCTCGTGGACCACGTGGGCCTTGCGTGGCCCGAGGGCGGGAACTCGGGGCTGACGGTTCCCTGGGAGGACGCGGTCAGCCGTGACGAGTACCTCACCATCGCCCCGGTGCCGTTCGACCACCCCCTGTGGGTCGTCTTCTCCTCCGGCACCACCGGACTGCCCAAGGGCATCGTCCATGGGCACGGCGGGGTCCTGCTCGAGCACCTCAAGACCCTCGGCCTGCACACCGATCTGGGCACCGGGGACCGCCTGCTGTGGTATACCACCCCCCATTGGATGATGTGGAACCTGGTCGTCTCCACCCTGCTGACCGGTGCCACCACCTGCACCTACGACGGCAGCCCGGTACCGCAGGCGCGTCCGGACGTCCTGTGGGAGCTGGCGGCCCGTCACAAAGTCACCGTCTTCGGCACCAGTCCTCAGTACCTGCTGACCATGGCCAAGCTGGGCATCGAACCCTCCGTACACGACCTGTCGGCCATCCGCGTCGTCGGCTGCACGGGCTCCGCTCTGCCCGCCCCCGCCTACCCCTGGGTCCGCGACCACGTGGGCGCCGGCGTCCAGCTGGCCTCCACCAGCGGCGGTACGGACATCGTCTCCGGCTTCGCCGGCAGCGCCTCCACGACCCCCGTCTGGGCGGGGGAGCTGTCCGCCCCCAGCCTCGGCGTGGCGCTGGCCGCCTACGACGCGACGGGCACCCCTGTCCTCGACCAGGTCGGCGAACTGGTCGTCACCCGGCCCATGCCGTCCATGCCGCTGTACTTCTGGAACGACCCCGACGGCAGCCGCTACCGCGACGCCTACTTCGGCGCCTACCCCGGTGTGTGGCGGCACGGCGACTGGATCACACTCACCTCGCACGGCTCGGTGATCGTCCACGGCCGCTCCGACGCCACCCTCAACCGCAACGGCGTGCGCCTGGGCAGTGCCGACATCCACGACGTTGTCGAACGCCTACCCGAGATCACCGAGGCCCTCGTCATCGGCGCGGAGGAACCCGACGGCCGCTACTGGATGCCGCTCTTCGTGGTCCTCGCCGACGGGGTCGCCCTGGACGACTCCCTGCGCGTCCGGATCCGCGACGCGATCCGCACCGGTGCCTCACCCCGACACGTCCCCGACGAGATCCTCGCCGTACGGGCCCTCCCGCACACGAAGACCGGCAAGAAGCTCGAGGTTCCCGTCAAGCGCCTGCTCCAGGGCGCCCCTGCCGAGCAAGTCCTGAACCCCGAGGCGGTCGACAATCCCGACCTGATCGCCTACTTCGCCCGCCTGGGCGCCGAGCGGAACAAGCGGTCAGCACACGACACATGACGTCGGCCAGGGGACCACAGGCGCACGTGACAGCACTGGGTCCTTGTGCCCTGCCCGGCTCCGTAAACCCCGTCCCCAGGGGGTGGTGGGGGGGGGGGGGTCCCCCCCCCCCCCCGCCCGGCGCCGGACCGGGGAGGGCACCGGCCCCCCCGCCGGCGGGCCGGCCCCTCCCACTCCCGACCGGGCCGTGTCGCCACGGCCGGGTCAGTGGCTCGTGGTCACCGGTGTCACGGGGGGC
>NZ_JBHVST010000169.1:0-14899 GCF_042885015.1 Streptomyces sp. NPDC058086
TGCTCGAGCGGAGTCGAGAGCTTGGGGGAGCGTGCTCTCGGCGTGCCGGGCACAGGCCCTCGTACTGGACGTACTTGGGTCTGTGCCCGGTGCGGTGAAGGGGTCCCTCCCTGTTCGAGCGAAGCCGAGAACTTGGGGGCGCGTGCATGGCGTCGCGGGGCAGACGGGAATGTGACGACAGGGCCTAGAGGCGTACGACGACCAGGGCGACGTCGTCGCGTCCGCCGCTGCTGACACCGAGGCGGGCGAGCAGCATGTCGGCCAGGCGTTCGGGAGCAAGACGGGTGTGGCGGGTGAGGGTGTCGGTGAGCCGGCGCAGGCCGACGTCGATGTCCTCTCCCCGGCGTTCGATGAGCCCGTCGGTGTAGAGCACGAGGGTGTCTCCCGGGGTGTAGGGCAGCTCGGCCTGGGGGCGGGGCACGTGGCGGGGGCGGGCGCCCAGCGGGGGGTCGGTGGCTTGGTCGAGCAGGTCGAAGGAGCCGTCGGGGTGCACCAGGACGGGCGGGAGATGGCCCGCGCTGCTGTAGCGGATGCGGTGGCCCTGGTCGTCGATGACGGCCTTGACCACGGTGGTGGCCAGCGCCCCTTCCACCGAGCGGGCATACAGGCCCAGCACCTCCAGCGCTCTGGCCGGCTCGTGCAGGGCGCGGACCGCCGCGGACAGGGCGCTGCGGAGCATGCCCATCGCTGCGGCGGCCTCCAGGCCGTGTCCGACGACGTCGCCGACGGCCACGGCGAAGCCGCCGGGCAGATCGACCACGTCGTACCAGTCGCCGCACACGTTCAGGGACCCGGCGGCGGGCATGTAGCGCACCGCGATGTCCTGGTGGCCCGCCAGGTCGGGCGATTGCAGCATGGCCTCCTGCAGGGTGACGGCGATCTGGCGTTCCCGGGCGTGTGCCTTGCGCAGTTCCTCGTTCAGCTGCTGCAGTTCGCGCGCCCGCGCATACAGCTCGGCCTCCATCGCCTCCCGCTCGCCCAGCACGCTGATTCTCTGCTCCTGCAGGGGACGGGACAGGACGAACTCGGTCACGTCCTCCACCCGGTGGATGATCCACTCCACCTGCCCGTCCGGCCCGAGCACCGGGGTGTTGATCGGCGACCACCAGCGCTCCTCGAACGCACCCGGACGGCCGGCGACGGGGATGTCGTACTTCTGCACCGCCATGGTGTCCGGTTCCTTCGAACGCAGCACCCAGTGCAGGGAGGCGCTCAGATTCCGCACCCCGTCGGCGTCCGGATCCGCGGGATTGTCGGGGAAGGCGTCGAACAGGTACCGCCCGACCAGTTCCGCCCGGGGGCGGCCGGTCGCCAGGAGGTAGGCCCGGTTGACGTCCACGATCACCAGGTCGCGGCCCAGCACCAGGTACGGGCTGGGGGTGGCGGCGAACAGCGCCCGGTAGTCGATCCGCTCCCTCACCACACGCTCTCCCTACCGCCCCGACATCACGGTCCTCACCCCGCCCATGAACCCACTCGACCACGACACGGGGCCGCCCGCGCTGCGGGAACCCCCGGCCCGGACCGCCTCGTCCTCGGCACGGACTTCCCCTACGAGGACGGGGAGGTCTTCCTGCGGGCCGTGGACCACATCGCCGACTCGGGGCTCGCCCCGGAGGAGGCCACGATGATCCTCGACACCAACGCGGCGAACCTGCTCGGCCTGTCCGCGCCCTGACCCCGCGGGCGCCACCACTCCCACCGCACCGCGGACCGGCCCCCTGCGGGGGCGGGCGGACGTCAGCCGGCGCCGCCGGTGCCGCCGCGGCCGCCCATGCCGCCGCTCTCACAGCCGAGCCCGAGGCAGATCCCGCCGGTGCCGCCCTTGCCGCCGCGGCCGCCGTCGCCGGTGCCCACCGCGGCTCCGCCCGTGCCGCCGGTGCCGCCGTTGGCGCTGCCGCCGCAGATCCCGGCGCAGATCCCGCCCTGGCCGCCGATGCCGCCCTCGCGGCCCGGCGCGCCGGTCGTGCCGGTGCCGCCGTTGGCGCTGCCGTTGCACAGCCCGGCGCAGATCCCGCCCTGGCCGCCGTTGCTCCCGTTGACGGTCCCGTTGCAGTTGCCCGCACACACCCGGTCGCCGATCCGCACGCTGCCGTCGCCCACCTTGACGGTGCCGAACTGGCCACTACCGAACTGACCGCTGCCGAACTGGCCGTTGGCGAACTGGCCGATGCCCGGCCGGCTGCCGCCGCCCGGCTGGGCGCCGTCGGCGGGGAGCTGCCGGGCGGCGGCCACCACGGCCGTATGGCTCTGCGGCGCCGGCGCGGCCATCGCGGCCGGCGCCAGCGCGCCGGCCGCCACACCGGCGGTCAGGGCGGTCGAGACCGTGAGACCGAGACGGACCTTCCAAGAACGCATACGCATGGCATTCCTCTTTCCAAAGAATTATTTTCCGTACCGCGGTTTCCGCTGTATCGAATAAACCCGGTCAAGGGCCTCGCCGTCACGGCCCGGGAATTCGGGGCTTGACAGGAACGCCCCGGCCCGCACCGGGCCGGGGCGTCGGAGGAAGTTCCTCAGGAGCCGAAGAGGGAATTCAGACCCATCAGCGCGGCCCAGTCCCCGTCGCGGAACTGCTTGTCCCAGGTGTCGAACTCCTTCTCGGAGATCTTGTACTTCTTGGCGACGTCGGCCTTCTTCGCCTGCCCGGACTCCACGGTCAGCACGATCCGTATCTTGTCCACGCCCGTGAGCTCCGACTTGGGCTTGTCAGGCAGGTCGTCGAACTTGAAGCAGCCGAACTGGCCGGGCTTGCCGGGCTCTCCCGGCTGACCGGGCTCACCGCCCTTGCCGCCTTCCCCGCCCTTCCCGCCTTCCCCGCCATGGCCGCAGTGGGACGGGTCGGCCGGGGCCATCTGGCTGGTGCCTGTGGTGACACCCGGCGCCGCCTGGGCTGCGCACGCGGTGCCGGTGGCGAGGGCCACCGAGGCCACCACCAGGACGAGCGGACGCTGCCAGCGAGTTCTGGACATGGGGGTTCTCCGTTTTCCTTGAGCGAGGTTGTGGTTCTGCGGGCGCAGCGCCGGCCGTCCGGCTCCGCGTCCTGGTCAATGGGGGTGCGGGGGGTGAGGGGTCCGGGGGGACGGAGGCCGTGCGGGCCTCCGCCCCACCGGGGCGAGACGGTCAGAAGATGCTGCCGCCGCCGGCGCCACCGCCGCCGCCCAGGCCGCCGAAGAGGACGCCGAGCCCGCCCGCGCCGCCCTTGCCGCCGTTGCCGCCCTGGAAGACACCGAAGCCGCCGTTGCCGCCCTTGCCTCCGTTGCCGCCGATGACACCGGAGCCGCCGGAGCCGCCGGAGCCGGCGCTGCCGCCGAACAAGCCGGTGCCGCCGTCGCCGCCCCTGCCGCCGTTGCCGCCGATGACACCGTCGCCGCCGCCACCACCGCCGCCACCACCGCCGCCGGACAGGATGCCGTCGCCTCCGTTGCCGCCCTTGCCTCCGTCACCGCCGACGCCCAGGACGCTGCCGCCGCCGGAGCCGCCGGAGCCCCCGCCGCCGCCGACGAGGCCGCCGCCTCCGGCACCTCCGTCACCGCCGGCGCCGCCGCCGTGGACGAAGCTCACGACATGCGCGGCGGGCATCGGGGCGGCCATCGCGGCGGACGCCGGAAGGACGATGCCCCCGGTGATCACCGCGGCCGAGGCGGCGAGTGTGGCGAGGCGGAAGCCCCGGCGCTTGGAACGGACATCGCTGTGGGTGTGAAAAATACGGTTCATGGGTTTTCTCCTACCGATTCAGGGGACTCTTCTGCCTGCCCCAGAAATTCGGGACGACAGCCGGCGGACCGTTTTACCGGGACCGCCACACCGGGACAATTCGCGGTTTCGGTGAAAGAGAAAACCCTCTGCCGAAGATTTCCGTCCTACCGTCCTGCCTCATTCATTTTCCGGATTTCCTTTCCGGTGAGGCCCGCACTTCAAGTAGGCCCCACGGGCACCGCGCGGTCACGTTCCGAGGAGTCGTGACTTGACCCAGCGGGATGAGTCGGGTAAAGCGCGCAGAAAGACGCCGCACGGTGGTCCTGGGACACCGTGCGGCGTATGTGCGCCAGCGCTGTTAGGACCCCTCGGGGCCGGGCGGTTGCTGCTGCTGTTGCTGCTGCTGCTGTTGCTGCTGTTGCTGCTGCTGTTGCTGTTGCTGTTGCTGCTGTCCTGTATCGGCGGGCGGGGGCCCGGAATTCTGGGGCGCCGTGTTCTGGGGCGCGGAAGGCTCGGGCGCGGAGGACAGGGGTGCCGAGGACAGCGGCGGAGGCGCGGAGGACGGGGGCGCGGACGTCTTTGGCTCGGGCTGCGAGGAGGGCGGTGCGGAGGACGGAGCCTGCGGCTTCGAGGACTCCCCGGACGACGGCGCCGACTGCTGCGACGACGGCGGCGGCGACGGCTGGGAGGAGCCCGGTGAGGACGGCCCGGACGACGGAGAGGACGGCTTGCCCGACTCCGACGAGGACTTGTCCTTCGACGGTGACGACTCCTTGCCGGACGTCGACGGCTTCGACGACTCGGAGGGCTTGGAGGGCTTGGAGGGCTTGCCCGACTCGGAGGACTTCGACGGCTTCGACGGCTTGCCCGACTCCGACGGCTTGGAGGGCTTGCCCGACTCCGACTTACCCGACTCCGACGGCTTGGACGGCTTGGACGGCTTACCCGACTCCGACTTACCCGACTCCGACGGCTTGGACGGCTTGGACGGCTTACCCGACTCCGACTTACCCGACTCCGACGGCTTGGACGGCTTACCCGACTCCGACTTACCCGACTCTGAGGGCTTCGACGGCTTGCCCGGTCCCGGCGAGGTCTTGCCGTTCGAGGGTGTCTGTTCCCTGCCTGGCGTGGACGGCTTCGGTGGAGGCGGGGGCGGGGGCGGTGTCGTCTTCTTGTCGTGCTCGCCGCGGTGGTCGCCCTGGTCCCGGGTGAACCATTCGCCTTTCTTCTGGCCCGCGACGACGAACTTCTTCACCGGGCGGGGCGCGGGCGCGACGACGACCACGTGCGAGGGCCGGTAGCCGGACCACGACTGGCCCACCGGCTTGGGGGCGGCGCTCTGCTGCGCGGCCGGCGGTGTCAGCGGGTTCCCGCAGGCGCAGCGCACCCGGGGTACCCCGCGCTCGTCGACCAGGACGGCGGTGCCCGCCTGCAGCACGGCCTGATAGGTGGTGGCGGAACCGTTGCGGTAGCCGTGGTTGGTGACCCGGGTGTCCGCCCGGAGCTGTACGGGGGTGAGGGTGCGCAGATAGCCGGGGACGGCGGAGGGCCGGATGCCCAGCACAGAGGCGAAGGCCGCGTTCTTCGACGGTTCCGCCTTGAGGGCGGTGATCTGCTTCTCCACGTCGCAGCTGGCGACGTTGCGTGTCCCGCCGTAGAGGCCGGGGGCGTCGCCGTTCACGCTCTGTACCGCGTTGCCCGTGCCCGTGCCCGTGGCCGTGGCTGTGGAGGGCAGCGAGGGTGTCGCCGTCGGCGCGGTGCCCTCCTTCGCGGTCGACTCCGTGAACGGGTCCGCGCCCGTGCTCCCGGCGGACTGCAGGAAGACCTCGCCCCGCTGCTGGTTCGAGGTGCCGTCGGAGCGAGTGAACACGAGGATCAGGGCCACCGCCGCCACGATGGCGGTGGCGACCACGGCCACCCGGGGCGCGGACTTCCACCACGGGTGGTGCGGGCCCTCGTCGCCGCCCCGGCCCCCGCCGCCGGGTCCGCCGGGCGGTCCGGCCGGCGGTCCCTGCCGCCCGCCGCCGGGGCGGGTTTCGGCGTCCGGGGGTGTGGGCCGGTCCGGCTGGGAAGACCCCGCCAGCGGCCCCGACGGAGGACCTTTGGGTCGTTCGGACGACGGTTCGGACGACGACGGTTCGATGCTCACGAGCTCCACTCCCGGCATCGGGGCCTGCGGCACACAGGCCGGCGGCACAGCCTCAGGAAACCCGCAACACAACCTCCTGCCGTCGGCCCCGCGCCCTCCCCCTCCCCCTCGCCCTCCGCCCGTCGGTTCCTCTTCACACCATTGTGTGCGGCCGTCCCGCACACCTCGCAAGCCGACGGCCCCGCGCCCCGGCAGGAGCGGGCAGGGCCGGGGCGGGGCGGGGCGGCGTACGGCCGGACGGGCCTACGGCGTGCACCGACCGGGTGTACGGCCTGCGGCTATCCGGGGGTACGGCCGAAGACCGGCCGGGCCCAGCGCGGCGGATCCGGCACCGGATCGGGTGCCGGCGCGGCTTCGGCGACCGCGGGGACCACCTGGGTCGGCGCGTGCACGTCCTTGCCGACAGCGACAGCGGCAGCGGCGCCTGCGCCGCTCGCGGCGGCCCGCAGTGCCGCCACGAACTCCAGGCAGGAGTCGTAACGGTCCTCGGGGGCCTTCGCCAGGGCCTTGGCCAGCACGCCGTCCAGCGCCGGCGGGATGCCCGGCCGTTGCTCGCTCACGGGCGGCGGCTGGTCGTACTGGTGCGCCCACAGCAGCGCCATGTCGTCGTCCCGCTGGAAGGGCGGGCCGCCCGCGAGGGTTTCGTAGACGACGCAGGCGAAGCCGTACAGGTCGCACCGGCCGTCCACCGGGCGGCCCGAGATCTGCTCCGGGGCCACGTAGTCGAGGGTGCCGACGAACTCGCCGACGGTCGTGAACCCGGTCAGCGACAGCGACTTCTTCGTCAGCCCGAAGTCCGTGAGGTAGACGTACTCGGGGTGATCGCTGTCCGTGCCCCGGGCCACCAGGATGTTGCCGGGCTTGACGTCGCGGTGCACCAGGTCGTGCTCATGGGCGGCGTCCAGCGCCGACGCCACCTGCCCGGCGATCCGCAGCGCGGTCGTCACGGGCAGCGGACCGTCCCGGTCGAGCAGGGCCCGCAGATCCAGCCCCGAGACGTACCGCATGGCGATGTACAGGACACCGTCCGTCTCACCGGCCTCGAAGACCGGCACGATGTGCGGGTGGTCGATCGCGGCGGCCACCAGCGACTCGTGCGTGAAGCGGCGCCGGAAGGTGTCGTTGCGGGCCAGTTCCGGGGCGAGCAGTTTCAGCGCGACCGTACGGTCCAGACGCAGGTCCTTGGCGCAGTACACGACGGCCATGCCCCCGCGGCCGATCTCGCGCTCCACCCGGTAGCCCGCGATCTGCGCCCCGATCAGGCCCGAGGCCCGGCCGGAGTACAGCTCCATTCCCCCCGACGCCGCGCCCATCACACACCGCCGCCGGAACCGACTCCCGGAGCGGGTCCCGGCGCAGCCGTGTGGACGGGCTGCTCACCCATGCCCGAATTCTATCCAGCGCTTTCTCCGGGCGCTTGATCACGGCCGGTCCGCAGGCGGGCGTCCCGGACATGTCCTTCGGGTTCGGGTTCGGGTTCGGGTTCAAGTTCGGGGTCGGGGTCGGGGTCAGGGCGTGGGGCACAGGGTCAGGTGGCGGCGGGCGGACGGCCGGGGCCGGGGCCCCGCGGGCGGGACCGAGGCCGGGGCAGAGGCGAGGGCCGGGGCGGGGGCGGGGGCGGGGGCGGGGGCGGGAGGGAGGGTGCGGGCGGGGCGGGGGCGTTGCGCACCGGCGGTCTCCTCGCGGACGACTTCCCGCAGGGCCCGGCCGAAGCGGGCGATGTCCTGGAGGGTGGTGTCGGGGCCGAGGGACGCGCGCAGGGCGGTGGCGGCGCCGGAACGGGGCAGGTGGAGCGGGGTTTCCTGCGCGGCCGTCTTCCACAGGACGACACCGCGGGCCGCCAGCCGGCGGCGGACGAGCGCGGCGGGCAGGTCGCGGTGGCGGAAGGCGAGGATGGCGGACTGGACCCGGCCGGGGGCGATCAGTTCGGTGCCGGGGCACTCCTCGACGGCGGCGCGCAGGGCGGGCAGGAGCCCCTGCCCGGCCAGGCCGGCGGAGCCGGCGGCGGTGGCCGTGGCGGTGGTGGCCGTGGCGGTGGTGGCCGTGGCGGTGGTGGCCGTGGCGGTGGTGGCCGTGTGGTGGGCCAGGGCGGCGTTCAGGCCCGCGACGGCCGCGTTCCGCGGCAGGGGGCGGTGGGCGGCGGCGTCCTCGAACGCGGCACGCAGCCGGGGCGCCAGGAAGGCGAACCCGACGTCGTACGGGCCGCGCAGGAACCGCCAGCCGTCGCCCGTCAGCAGCTGGCAGCCGATGCGGCCGGCATCCACGGGGAGCTGGCCGACGGAGTAGGAGGCGTCGACGGCGTACACGCACCGGTACGGGGCGAGGATCTGCCCGATCTCCTCGACCGGGTTGACGATTCCGCAGCCGGAGGGGACGTGGACGACCGAGACAAGGGCGACGTCGTCGTCGATGTGCCGGGCCATCCACTCCAGGTCCAGGTCCCCGTCCTCGCGCAGCGGGACGACCTCCACCGTGCAACGGGTGCGGTCGCGCAGGGCGTAGAGGGCGGTCAGGCGGGCGGCGCTCTCGTAGGGGGTCGTCCAGACGCGCTCGCCGCGGCCGGGGGCGAGGCGGGAGACCAGATCGTCGAAGGCGCCGGCGGCGTCCGTGACGACGGCGGTGTCGGCGGCCGGGACGCCGAGCAGAGCGCCGAGGCGCTCGTGGACCTCGGTGCGCAGGACGTCCTCGAGGTCCTCCTCGAGCTCGTGCGGGCCGTAGCGGTCCTCGCGGCTCGCGCAGTCGGCGACGAGTGCGCGGACGGCGGCGGGCACGGTGCCCCAGCCCGCCGTGTCCAGGTGGACCGTCCGGCCTTCCTGGTCCGCGGGCTCCGTGCGGTCCGTGTCGTACGCGTGGTTCGTGTCGTACGCGTGGTCCCTGTGGTCCGTGGATGACGGCGTCGCGTTCATTTCCGGGGCCTCCCCCCACTGTCGCCAAATATTGCCAACTTGCTTGGCAATACATTGCCTAGCGTGAGGCCGTGATGGCAACGGGGGCTCCGGCGGCGCTCTAGCCGAGGGGCCGCGAAAGTGCTGTTCAACCCCCTCGGGTTCGGCTCCGTACGCCCCCCGGAGCGGGGTGTTGGACAAACTTTGCCACGCATCTGCGCAGGCAGTAGGGCATCTCTCGCCGGTCTCCAGCCCATCTCCAGTGAATACCGAGCAGATCCCGAGGTGGCGTTGCCAAGCTTCTTGGCAAGAAGTTACCAACGCAGATTCGCTTCATTGCCACAGAGGAGCTGTCATGAAGAACCTCGTCGCCCGCCTCGCCGTCACCGCCGCCACCGCAGCCGTCGCCTCCGCCGTGCTCACCGCCGGCGGCATCAGCACCGCCGCGGACGGCATCGGCTGGCCCAAGGCGGCAAGCACCACGACCGCCTCCTCCTCCATCGGCTGGCCGAGCACGGCCGGCACCGTCTCCGCCGCCTCCACGGAGGGCAACATCGGCTGGCCGAAGGTCACCGTCGTCTCGGCGAACGGCGACATCGGCTGGCCCAAGACCACCGCCACCACCGCCGCGGCCACCGACGACATCGGCTGGCCGAAGGTCACCGTCGTCTCGGCGAACGGCAACATCGGCTGGCCCAAGGCCACCGCCACCACCGTCTCCGCCACGGACGACATCGGGTGGCCGGTCGCGGGCGGCAGCGCGGCTGTCTGAGGATGCCGCCCGCCCTCGCGCGGCCGTCCCGTCCCCGCGCACGTGCGGAACGCTTCCCCGCCGCCGCTGCCCGTACGACGTCCACCGGACCACCACCCACCGGACCACCCGCCGAACCCGTGAGGCCCCCGCCGGCAGCAGCACCGTGGCGGGGGCTTCGGTCATGTCCCTGGCGGGTCTGCGGCCTGAGCGGGCGTCCACGGCAACTCGAGCGGGATGCGGCACGGTGCTGCCCGGAGCACCGCCGCACCGCACCGCTTCGTCTCTCCCGTGTCCCGGAAGGAAGTCGCCCAATGGCCCACGCACCGTGGAACGCGAAGTTCGAGGATGTCCTGCGTCAGGGTCTGCCGGGGCTCGGCAAGGACAAGGAGCCCGCCGCCGACGTCCCGATGGAGGCCTACGGGCTGGACTCCATGGCGCTCATCGGCATCGTCGGCGCGCTGGAGTCCGCGTTCCGCGTCAGCCTCGCCGGCCAGGTCGTCGTCCCGGTGCACGCCCTGACCGCCGGCCAGCTCTGGGGCATCCTCTCCGCCGCGCTGGCCCCGGCGTGGGACGAGAGCCGGCCCGCCGCGGCCGCCCGCCGCACGCGCGACCTGGGCCCCTGGGCCGTGGCCTGAGCGCCGACGGCATTCGCGTGCCCGAACTGCGGATTCGTTGATCACGCAGACCGATGGGGGTACCTCCCGCTCGAGCGAAGCCGAGAGTGGGGGAGGCTCCCGCTGAACGCAAACGCAGCATCACCGCCAGTGATGCCCGTTGTGCAAGCCCGGCGCTTTAGCGCCGGGTAGTTGACTGACCACCGACGAACGTGACCGTCTCGTCGAGCGGCGCCCGGCCCGTACGGGTGTAACCCGCCGTGACGTCCTCGAACCCGATCGACATGCCGCAGAAGAGGATGAGCTCGTCCGGGGGTGACAGGACCTCCGCGACGGTCTTGCGGTACTTCGCCCATGCCATCTGCGTGCAGCTGTGCAGCCCTTCGGCGCGCAGCAGCAGCATGACGGTCTGCAGATACATGCCGACGTCGGACCATTGGGCCGGGCCCAGGTCGCGGTCGATGTAGCAGAACAGGGCGGCGGGGGCGCCGAAACAGTCCCAGTTCGCGGAAGCGGCCCTCTGCCGCGCCTCCATGTCCTCGCGCGGAATGCCGAGTGCGCCGTAGCGCTGCTCGCCGAAGGCGGCTCGGCGTTCGCGGTACGGGGACTTCAGTGCGGGCGGGTACTGCTCGTACTCCGGCTCGTCCCAGGGGTCGCCCGCGGCCAGGCGCTCGCCGGCGCGCTTCTTGAGTTCGGCCAGCGGTCCGCCGGTCAGCACGTAGGTGTGCCACGGCTGGAGGTTCGATCCGGACGGTGCCCAAGCCGCGCCGGACAGCACCCGCTCCAGCACCCCCCTCGGGACGGGCCGGTCGGTGAAACCGCGCACCGCCCGCCGGCTCGTGACCGCCTCGTAGACGTCCACGATCGCCCACCTCCCTCCGCTCGACGCGACACTTTCGTTTCACTCAATATAGTATCATTCAATACCATCTCGTGTTTAACTATCGCCGCTGGAGAAAGCACATGGCCACGCTGCTGCACATCGACTCGTCCGTGTTTCCCGGCGAGGCGTCCTCGTCCCGTTCGGTCGCGGACGCCTTCCGCAGGGCCTGGGAGGAGCAGCACCCGGAGGGCACCGTCATCTACCGCGACCTCGCCGCCGCCCCTGTCCCGCACATCACCGCCGACGCCTGGTCCGCCGGATACGCCGCCCCGTCCGAGCACACCCCGGAGCAGTCCGCCGCGTTCGCCGCGCGCGTGAAGCTCATCGAGGAACTGGAGCAGGCGGACGCCGTCCTGATCGGCGCCCCCATGTACAACTACGCGATCCCCTCGACCCTCAAGGCGTGGCTGGACAACGTGCTCCTGCTCGGCCGCACCGCGGGCGAGACTCCCTCCGCCCAGGGCACCCCGGTCATCGTCGTCGCCAGCCGCGGCGGCTCCTACGCGCCGGGCACCCCGCGCGAGGACTACGAGTTCGTACAGAACTACCTGGAGGCTGTCCTCAAGGACACCCTCGGCCTGGACCTCGACTTCATCGTCCCCGAACTCACCATGGCCCCCCGCAGC
Organism: Streptomyces sp. NPDC058086; assembly: GCF_042885015.1. Lineage (NCBI taxonomy): Bacteria > Bacillati > Actinomycetota > Actinomycetes > Kitasatosporales > Streptomycetaceae > Streptomyces > Streptomyces sp. NPDC058086. The sequence goes on from NZ_JBHVST010000169.1 coordinate 11,614, forward strand.
CCGGCCATGTCCGAACTGGTCCCCCTCTACGAGGCCTCCCGCGAGCGCGCCTTCGAGGACGCGACCGCCAAGGCCAGGCAACTCGCCGAGCGCCTCGCCGCATAGCCCCCGGGCCATGGACGCCGCGTGACGCCTCACCCCGGACGTCACGCGGCGTTCTCGTCGCCTGCGCCCTGTTCGGCGGTGCCGGCGGTGCCCTGTCCCCGGTGGCCACCGGCCGGGTATGCGGCGAAAGAGCCGTGCGGACGCGGGCGCGCTTACGCCTCGCCGCCTGCGGGATGGGCGAACCGGGTCAGCAGATCCGTCAGCTGCTCGGGCTCGCCGGGTCCCAGTTCGGCAACCAGACGCTCGGCCAGCGGCGCCGCCGCCACATGAGCTGCGTCGAAAAGCTCGACGCCCTCAGGCGTGATCTCCACCGCCCGCACCCGCCGGTCCCCCGGAACGTTCTTGCGTACGGCCAGCCCCCTGCGCTCCAGGTCGTCCACGACCCGCATGATTCCCGCCTTGTCCGACCCCGTCGCCGCCGCCAAGTCCCGCTGCACCGTGGGCCCGCGGTCGACCAGCACGATCAGCACGGCAAAATGCCGCAGCTCGATGCCGAGCGGCCGAAGCGCCTCCTCCATCACCGCGGCCGCGCGCCAGTGCGCCCGGCGCAGCAGCAGGCCGAGAGCGAAAGGCGAGGCGTCCCCGGGGCGGTCGGTCACACGCGAGGGGGTGGTTCGGTGAGGAACGTCGGCGTTCATGGGGCCACATTACCGCCATCGATTCGTTCGATACGGTCTCATCTGAAACTAAATGCGGCTCCGTCTGCTGCGGCCCACACCAAGGGCGAGTGCGGCCTGGACCACTGCCGGGTACGGCTCCACCGGGCCTGGCATCGGCCATCGCCCCCGCCATGACCCCCCGGCCCATCCGACCGCCGTCCGTGCCCAGGAAGCCGCCGCACCGGTCACCGCATCCAGCGAGCGCCACCCGCCAAGGCCCCGCATTCGATACGGGCCGGGCGCCGGGGCAGGGCTCGAGTGGTGCTCCAGTGGTTCGAGACGGCCCCTCAGGATCCCATTGCCAGGATCTTGGCAAGGTTTTGCCAAGCCGCCGAGCCTTCCTTCTGTAGCCGCTGTCGAAGGAGCGAGCCGTGATGTCACTCTCCGGTCAGAAGCCGCCCGACCGCATGGTCCCCTCCGCGCCGCCCGCGTCCGGCGCCGAACCGCCCGGCACTCCCCTGCAGGAGATCGTCCGCGACCTGTTCGCCGAGGCGATCGGCGTGCCGCGGCGCACCGTCCACGCCGACTCCGACTTCTTCCGCCTCGGCGGGCATCCCGCGGCCGCGGCCCGGCTGCTGGCCCAAGCCCGCCGGGTGCTGGGCGCCGGCCTGGACGACCGCGCCCTGCACGAGGCGCCCACCCCGGCCCGTTTCGCCGCAGCGGCCGGCGAGCGGCCGGCCGCCGCCACCGGGCCCGCCGGGGCGCTCGACGGGGCCCTCGACGGGGAGGGCAGCGCGGTCCTGCCGCTGCGGCTGCGCGGGGCGCTGAACGCAGGGGCGCTGCAGGAGGCGCTGGGAGATGTGGGGCACCGTCACGGGGCGCTGCGCAACAGCCGGCTGGGCTCGGCCGGCACCCGGCTGCGCGCCCTGGCCGCCGAGGACCACCTGCTGGAGCTCACCCTCCCGGCCGACCTGGTCGACCTGTGGTCGCACACCCCGCTGGCCGCCGAACTCGCCCTGGCCTACCGGGCACGGGCCGCGGGCCGGCCGCCGCGCTGGCAGGGCCCGGTGCCCGAGGCGGCGCCCCGGGCGAGGGCCGGCGACCTGGCGCCCACCGTGCCGCCGGGCAGCCGGCCCGCCCCGGCCGACGCCCGCGTCGGCCGCCTCGCCCTCGACTGGGACGCCGGCCTGCACCAGCGGCTGGCCCGGCTGGCCGCCGCGCAGGGCGCCACCCTGTTCATGGTGGTGCACGCCGCGCTCGCGGCCCTGCTCACCCGGCTCGGCGCGGGCCCCGCCATCACCGTGGCCGCGCCGGTGCCGGCCCGTGACAGCGCCGCCCTGCGCCGGGCCGTGGGCCCCTACGGGCGGGTGCTGGCCCTGTCCGTGGACACCTCCGGCGACCCGGCCTTCACCGCGCTGCTGCGCCGGGTACGCGCCGCGGACCTCGCCGCCTACCGCACCGGCGCCGCCGCGCTGGCCCGGCCCGGCGGCATCGCGCTGAGCGTCCTGGCGGACAGCGGCGAGGCGTACGAGGCGGCCGGGCTCACCGTGCGGGCGGCCCCGCCCCTGCTCCCGCTGCGGGCCGCGGCCCTCGGCCTGATCCTGACCGAACGGCACACACCGGCCGGCGCGCCCGCGGGCATCGCCGTCACCGCCGCCTACCAGTACGACGCCGTCGGCGAAACGGCCGCCGCCCATCTGACCGGGCAGCTGACCGCCCTGCTCGGGGCCGCCCTTGACGCCCCCGCCGCCGCGCTGAGCCGGCTGGGCGGCGGGACCAGGCCGCCGCTCACCCCGGCCGGGACCGGGGCCGGGGAGCACGCCGTCCCCTCCCTCGCCCGCCGGCCCGCGCCCGCGGCGGTGCCGATGCCGGTGGCCGGGTGAGGCCGGGTGGCTCTCCGGCCTGCGATTCCAGGGCGGGCCGAGCCCGGTCCCCGGGGCGCTCGAGAAGCCTTGCCGGGCATCCCATGCGCTGGGGCAGCGGCCGGCGTCGCCGGGCTCCTAGGGTGTGGTGGCTGCGGCGGCCGCGGTCCGGTAGAAGTCAGCCGCGGTGACGGTGGCGGGGACGCCGAGTTCGGTGGCGACCGCGGTGATCGCACCGGCGCCGACGGCGGGGTCGGCCTGGCCGCCGGTGGTGAAATACGGCGCGATGAACGTCTCGTAGTGGGCTCGGACTTCGTCCGCGGTGTGTCGGCCGAGGAACGTCTGCATGTGCCCCACCGTGGTGTCGGGTTCGTCGTGGATCACCCGCAGGGCGCGCCGGTGGGCCCGTACGACGGCCTGGACCGCGGGGTCGTCCGGGTCGGTGCAGGTGGGGTCGACGGCCACGCCCACGGTGGGGATCCGGAAGCGGTCGCCGACCCAGGCCAGCACCTGCCAGCCGTACTCGGCGGCTATCGCCTCCGGCGCCATGGTGCTGCCCACCAGAGCGGCGTCGATGCTGCCGTCGTGCAGCCGGCGCAGGTCCATGCCGTAGTCGCCGGGCGGGCGGACGACGGTGCGGATGTCGCGGTCCGGGTCGAGGCCGGCCCGGCGCAGCACGATCCGGGCGAAGCACCCGGGCGCGGTGCGGGGGGCGTGCAC
>NZ_JBHVST010000170.1:0-14883 GCF_042885015.1 Streptomyces sp. NPDC058086
GACGGGGACCGTCCCCCGGCCAACTCCCCTCCGCGCACCGCAAGCGACTCCACCCACAACCATTCGAAGCGCTCGAGCGCGATCAACTTGGGCACCGGCTCCGGCACCACCGTCCGGGAGCTGTGCGACGCATTCAACAACGTTGTGAGCACTCCCCTGGCGACCATTGACACCGATCCACGGCCCGGTGACGTCGCCGGCGGCTACACCAAGAGCGACCGGGCGGTCGAGCTGCTGGGGTGGACGCCGAGGCTGTCCCTGGAGGACGGCATCCGGTCCGCCCTGGACTGGATCCCGGTGCGCGACAAGATGCTGACGGGCTGACTTTCCGCCCTCAGGGTGGCCTTGGCTTCAACGCAGTCTGCCTTCAAGGGTGAGCAGGTGCCGCATGGCCGGAGCGAGCCATGCGGCGTCCCAGCGGTGGTCTGCCGGGGCGTCCCGGTAGGCCTCGTGTTCGGGAGTACCGCCGACACCCCGACCCCCGAAGCTCAAGTCCCGGCACGCCGAACGCGCTCCGCCCCGACCGCGCCCCCACCGAGCATCGGCTACTTGATACGGGCTCCGAACTCTGCCTTCGCATAGGGCGCGCCGAGCTTCTTCCCGCCGAAGACGAACGCCGCGTCCGGGACGATCCCGGTCGGGCGGCCGCGGAGTTCCCAGACCGCGCCGTTGCTCTTGTCCTCGTTCCACGCGGCGGAGGACAGGTCGGCGTAGCCATTGCCGTTGATGTCGAGCAGCCGGACGGAGCTGCCGAAGCGGTCTCCGGCCTCGGCGGCGCCGGGGATGCCGGGGCTGTCCTCGGTGATGGCCTGGGCGCGGGTGCCCGTCAGGCCGGAGCGGCTGCCGCGCAGGACGGTGACGACACCGGCCTCCGGCCGACCGGTCTCGCCGAGGCTCTCGCCGGGCGCGCCGATGGCGACGTCGTCGATGCCGTCGCCGGTGATGTCCCCGACGGCCACCGAGGCCCCGAAGGCGTCGTTCTCCTCGTAGGCGCCGGGAACGCCGGGCGTGTCCTGCGTGAACGTCTTCCAGGTCTCCGAGTGGCCGATTCCGGAGGCCGAGCCGTAGGCGACCTCGATCTCGTCCATCGCCTCGCGTCCGGCGACGATGTCGTCGTACCCGTCGCCGTTGACGTCGCCCAGCGCGACGGCGCGCCCGCCGCCCGGAGCGGCGGTGCCGCTGTACACCAGGCCCTCGGGCGAGCCGAGGAAGAACTTCGATCCGAAGTTGCCGTCGCCGCCGTATCCGTCGACGACGAGGTCGTCGCGGCCGTCGCCGTTGACGTCCCCGCTCGCGCCGCTCGACACCTCAATGCCGCGCAGCTTCTCGGGGTCGAGCGTGGTCGTGCGGACCGGGGTGCCCGAGCGGCTGAACGGGCCGTGCCAGACGGCGCCGGTGGAGTCGCCCGGGTCGTCACCGCCGCCGGCTCCGGTGATCCTGAAAAGCGCCAGGTCGAGCCTGCCGTCGCCGTCGAAGTCGCCGGACGCGACAGTCCCGCCGCTCCCGCCGGGCAGCGACGTGCCCCCGGACAGGCCATGGGGCCCGCCCCAGACGATGACCGGGCCGACGACCAGATCCGCGTAGCCGTCGCCGTCGAGGTCACCCTTGGCCGACGGCGTTCCGAAGTTCTCGTTCTTGGCCGGGCTGCCCGGGATGCCCTTGGTCGCACGGCTGATGACGGTCCGTCCGCTCGCGGACAGGCCGTGCGGACCGCCGTACATCACCGCCACATATCCGGCCCCGCTCTTCCCGTCGATAGTGGCGTGGCTCGCGGCGACGGCAAGGTCCTGGTAGCCGTCGCCATTGAAGTCGTCGCCTACAGGCGCAGCGGGCGCGGCCGCCGCGACGCCCGTCGCGCCTAGCGGTCCGACTCCCAGAGCGATCAGGCCCACTGCGAGCGGTCCTGCCCAACGGACGTACGAACGTGCGGAAAACATCAGGACACCTTCCCATTACGGTGACATGGTCAACGCACGAGACCGCCGGGCGCGCACATTGGTTGTACGCGGTCACAGGCGCATGCTTCCGGCGCCGCCAGGACGGCCCTGTGCCAGGGTTCCCCCCATGCCCTTCGACCACAACGACCACCATTACCGGTTACTGCTGCGGAAGCTGCCGAAGCAGAAGGACGTACCGCACTGAGGATTTTCATCCTGAAACCGCAGGTCGCACGGATGGTGCGCGTGTGGCAGGGTGCTCGTGCTGGTCAGGTCCTGATTACCAGTGGGTGATCGTCCGTCACCTCTGCACATCGCTGTTGGCCAGGACGAGCAGGGCCCGCAGGAGAGTGGTGACGTGACGACGGCAATGTGCCAGCGAGCTTTCCGTGGAGGCAGGCCCGTCGGGTCGTCGGGGGTCATACCCGAAGGCTTCCGCGTCATCCGCCGCGGAATGAGTCCGAGTCGCCTGCTGGTGCGTCATGCATGTGCCCGTGGTGGCGGTCGGCCCCGTACGGTGCGCGCCATATTTTTCGGCTCAGTCCATGGAACGGCTGGTGGGCAGGGTTTGTGTTTTGACCGCGTCGTCTTCGGCTTGCTGGCGCAGTGAGGCGATCGCGGTGGCGAGGTCGGGGCTGTCGGCAAGGTCCACGCTGGCGGGGTCGGCAGCGATGGCAGGGCCAGGACGAGCGCGGCTCCGGCCGACAGCCACACGGCGCGGACGGGGGTTTTGGTGCGGGTGCTGACCTTCCGCCAGGTGGAGGCGAACGGGATTCCCTCGTCGCGGGAGAACGCGAACACCATCCGGGAGGCTGCGGCTGTTTCGGCGTTGCCGCAGAACAGCTGGGCCACGATCACGATCAGCAGCAGGTACTTGGCGCTGGTGGGGCCGAGGTCTCGCCTGGGGAGGGCTCAGCCTGATTTGATCCCAGGTTATGACAACTCAATCCGAGGCCATGAACCACTGGTGGTGGCGGCCGGGCTGGAGTATAGGGCGCCGCTTCTACACCTGGCATCTGACGTTCGAGGGCCAGGACGATGTGCACCGGCTCGCTGCCGAGTACCGGTCCGCACTCGCACCTCTCGGAGACATCCTCACCCCGATCCCCAACCAGTGGCTGCACCTGACCATGCAAGGCATCGGCTTCGTAGGTGAAACCAAGGAGCAGGATGTCCACGCCATCGTGGATGCAGCCCACCTGCGGCTGGCGGCCATCCAAGCCTTCGACCTCCAAATCGGACCGGCGGTGCTGGACCCGGAGGCAGTGCTCCTGCATGCCCACCCCGACGGCCTTGTCCGAGCCGTCCGGAACGCTATCCGGGGTGCCATCGGGGACGTTCTCGGTGAGGTCCCGGAGAAGGCCGAGGGCTTCACCCCGCACGTCTCCGTGGCCTACAGCGCCAAAGACGGTCCCGCAGGACCGATCGCGCAAGTCCTCGCCGGCCTCACTCTCGCTCCGGCACAAGCTCGCATTTCCAGCGCGGAGCTCATCGTGATCCACCGGGATAACCAGATGTACGAGTGGGAACCCTTCGCGAAGGTCTCCCTCGGCTGACGGTCCTCTGCCAAGCGGGGCCTTGCCGCCAGTGGCCGTAAGACCCCGTGCCACCTCGCCCTGCCGTCGTACGTCCCGAGCAGAGTCCAGCTCAGCCCTGTGTGCCATCGGTCCCAACGCTTATCACAAGCCGCGAGAGCGTAGGGCGGCGTCAGCTCGACCGGCGTGGCCGCCTGGGCTGATACGCGAAGCACGCCATTCTCTGCCAGGACCCCAGCCCCTGTTGCAGACACCCCCCGCGCCTCGTAGGCCCCGCCCCGCGTGTCCCGAGCTGACTGGGGCCGGCGGCCGCTGCCGCCGAGGCGCGAGCGCGGGCCGCCGCTGATGAGGCTCTTGGAAAACGAAAACCGGCCAGCTCTGCTCTTCGCTCCCCAGTTGGTTGAGCGATCAACAGAGGATCCGGGTCACCCGCTTGTTGAGTGTGGGGGCCGTGACCGGGTGTGAGTAGTGGAGGGACAGGAAATCCCGGCGAGATTGATCTTGCTGGGGTTCGCCTACTTCGCGGGGGCTTCGAACCGGCGGGGGACGGCGACAGCGCACACCCCAAGGGGTTTTCAAAGACCCTGCGGGGTTCGAGCTGCTCTACAGAGCGATCTTCAGAGAAAGCAGGTTTGCTGAAGGAGCACGCGGCCTCCGGCGGACCGGCTCCGCGGTCCGGTGCGTGGTCGATTCGATCGGGGTCGGCTCAGTGGGGTGCTGCGTGACGCCTACCCAGGCCCCTCCTGTGCGGTGGTACACCGCCGACTCGAAAGGAAGTCGACATGTCCTACCCAGAGCCCCGCTATTTCGGCGAAAGGGGCCGGGTCAGCGCACTGTTCCGACCTACATCCTCGCAGCCCGACACCGGCTTCAGCGGCGGCGACACCGACATCAGCTACGTGGCCCAGCAGGAGCACACCGACGGCGAGTTCGGCCTGTACAAGATCGACATGAGGCCCAAGGCCATGGGCGCCACGGAACACTTCCACCGTACGATCTCCGAGTCCTTCTACGTCCTGTCCGGCGAGGTCCGGCTCTACAACGGCGAACGCTGGGTCACCGGACGCGAGGGAGACTTCCTCTACGTACCGGCCGGCGGGCTCCACGCCTTCCAGAACGACAGCGACGACCCGGTGTCACTGCTGCTGCTCTTCACACCGGGAGCTCCCAGGGAGGAGTACTTCGAGATGGTGGCGGAGTACTCACAGCGCAGCCGCGAAGAGTTGAAAGCCTTCCGGGTCAGGCACGACCAGTACAACACCGACATGCTCGACGACTAGGGCCTGTCCGGCGGATCTTGCGGCCGGTGGCCCTGGGTCCGTGGCGCTGCCGTAGCCTCCGTGGTCATGTTCAAGTGGTGGCATGTGCTGGCGGATGACGAACGGCAGCAATGGACTCTGGATCCGTTCGTGAGCGTGGGGCCGCTGGCGTTCGGTATGGGTCCCGGTGAGGCGTCGGAGGCGCTGAGCAGTCTCACAGGGGAAGCTCAGCGGCACAGGCTTCGCCGTCGCGCGAACGAGACCGTCGACGTCGTCGAGGAGGGCGAGTACCGGGAGTTCGGCTTGAAGCTCTACTACCGGGATGAACGGCTGGCCAGCGTCGTGGTCGATGCGCTGAGGGGGCCCCAGGTCTTCGTGGAGGGTGTGGCCTTGGTCGGCCGGGTCCCCTCCGTTCTAGAGCAGTGGATGCTCGACCGGGCCGAAGCCCGCGAGCCGTATGCGGAGCTCTCTTACATGGATGCTGGAGTCCCTGGGTCGGACTCACTGGGCGTCGTTCTGGATGTGCAGCGCGCAGGCGATCACCTCCTCACGCGGCCGGTGTTCGTTCCTCGTGACGCACTGGACGACCTCCCCCACTTTCTGCCCCGGGAAGCGTGGTCGCGTTGCTGAGGGCCCGCCAGGCAGACCGGGACGACACCCTGGCCTCTCCTGTGGATGCCAGCTGATCACGGCCGTAGCCACAGGCGGATCGAAACCACCGTCACGGTGCCGTGGAAGATGTAGGCGCGTTTGTCGTAGCGCGTGGCCACGGCCCGGGAGTGCTTGAGCCGGTTGATGGTGCGCTCAAGGAGCGAGCCGCAATGCCCACATAGATGAGCCCGCAGCGGGGAACAGGCCTGTCGTAGGGGTTGATGGCCTGCTCAACACCGCTGCTTTTGTTCGGCAGTTGCGTGAGCGACTGGCTGATGATGAAGAGGGCGGTGAGGGTCAGTGGACGGGCATGTCGCCGCTGAGCTCCCCAGATTCCGCAGTGGGGAGCCGTTCCGGAGCTGAACCGCCACCTCGTGGTGCGGTTACTGGCAGTGCTGGCCGCGCGGATGGTGACCGCGGCGAACCCGGTCGGGCAGGACGGGGGTGACCTCGGTGAGCACGACGGCTGCAGCGCCGTGGGATCGGATTGAGGGCAAGATTCAGCCGTGGCACCGCGACAGGCTCGCAGTGGTCTATGTCCGTCAGTCGACTCCCCAGCAGGTCCTCGATCACGCCGAGTCCACCCGGCTGCAGTACGGACTCTCGCAACGGGCCGTCAACTTGGGCTGGTCCCCGTCCCGAGTCCTGGTGATCGACGAAGACCTGGGCCACTCCGCATCCGGCGTCGTGGACCGGACCGGCTTCCAGCGTCTGGTCTCCGAGGTCGGCCTGGACCATGTGGGCCTGGTGCTGGGCCTGGAAATGTCGCGTCTGGCCCGCAGCGGCCGCGAATGGCATCAGCTGCTGGAGCTGTGCGCGTTGTCGGGTGCTCTGCTGGCGGACCCGGACGGGGTCTATGACCCGGCCGAGCACAACGACCGGATGCTGCTGGGGCTGAAGGGCACGATCAGCGAGGCGGAACTGCATCTGATCAAGCAGCGGATGTGGAACGGACGGATCGGCAAGGCCCGTCGCGGCGAGCTGGCCGTGCCGATGCCGGTGGGCTATCTGCGCCGCCCGGACGGTCAGGTCGTGCGTGATCCGGACCAACAGGTGCAGGCCGTGGTCCGTCTGGTCTTCGACCTGTTCGACGAACTCGGCACGATCAACGCGGTGTTGCGGTTCCTGGTCGATCACGGCATCCATATGGGCATCCGGGTGCGCGAGGGCCCCGAACGCGGGACGCTCGCCTGGCGCCGTCCCAGCCGGATCGTGATCCAGAACATGCTTCACCACCCTGCCTATGCCGGGGTCTATGTCTATGGCCGCAGCCGGACCGATCCCCGCCGACGTCTGGCGGGACGCCCGTTCACCGGACGCGTCCGCAAGCCGCCCGAGGACTGGCTGGTCTATCTGCCCGACGTCCTGCCTGCCTATGTCAGCGCCGAGCGGCATGAACGCAACCTTGCCCGGATCGAGGCGAACCGGGCCCGTTCCCAGAGCATTGGTGCCCTGCGCGACGGCCCGGCCCTGCTGGCCGGGCTGATCTTCTGCGGCCGGTGCGACACCCGTATGGTCGTGCACTACCAGCGCGGCCAGGGCGGAAAGCTGTGGCCGAAGTACGAGTGCAGCCGGGCGAAGGCCGACTATGGCGGCGAGCTGTGCCAGCAGCTGTCGGGAACCTGCGTCGACCGCCATGTGACCGGTCTGCTGCTGGCGGCGATGGCGCCCGCCGCCCTGGAGGTCTCGCTGCAGGCCGCCGAGCAGGCCCAGACACGGCGCGAAGAGGTGGACCGGATCTGGCAGCAGCGTCTGGAACGCGCGGACTATGCCGTCGACCGGGCCCGGCGCCAGTATCAGCTGGCCGAGCCCGAGAACCGCCTGGTGGTGAGGGAACTGGAGAAGGAGTGGGAGCATGCGCTGGCCGAACGGCGGCAGCTCGGCGAGGAGTACGACCGCCGCACCGCAGCCCGGCCCCGCATCCTCACGGCCGCCGAGCGTGACCAGATCCGGGCCCTGGCCGCCGACCTCCCCGCCGTCTGGCAGGCGCCCACCACGACAGATGCGGACCGAAAACAACTGGCCAGGCACCTGATCGAGAAGGTCAGCGTCACCGTCGTCGGCGACAGCGAGCGTGTCACCGTCCAGATCACCTGGGCCGGCGGACACCGCACCGCCGGCGAGCTCGTCCGACCGGTCGCCCGCCTGGACCAGCTCAGCTACTTTCCCCGCCTGGCCGAGCGGGCCCGCGAACTCGCCGCCAGCGGCCACTCCGCCCCGGCCATCGCGAAGATCCTGAACTCCGAGGGCTTCCGTCCGCCCAAACGCCGCGAACACTTCGGCACCCAGGGCGTCCGCACGCTGCTGCAGGAGCTGGGCTGCGTCAGCCAGCAGGAACAGGCCCTCCGCCGGGGAGCCGCACCACTCGGCCGCCACGAATGGTGGCTGACCGGCCTCGCCCGCGAGCTTGGCATGCCCCGGGTGACCCTCTTCGGATGGATCAAACGCGGCTGGGTCACAGCCCACCAGCTCACCGACCGGCGCAGGTCCTGGATCATCCACGCCGACCCCGCAGAAGTCGAACGGCTCCGCAGACTCCGCCAGCAGTCCCGCGGCCACCAACCACGACAAGCCAGGCTCGACCACCAACAGGCCGCGATAATCCGGAACAAGAAAGGGAGCCCAAACGATGACGTCGAACCGCACGTATGACAGCACTGCGGCTTGCTCATCTCGACTTCATTGCGGCGCTTGTACATCTGCTTGTCGAATCCGGCGGGTCGGCCGCCCATTCTGCCGCGGCGTCGGCGGTTGGCGCGCTGGTCCCTCGGCTCAGGGATGGTGTGCTTGATCTGGCGTCTGCGCAAGTAGCGGCGATTGCGACGAGAGCTGTACGCCCTATCGCCGCCGAGGTGGTCCGGACGCGTCCGAGGGCGACCGCCACCAGGGCGCTTGACCCGGATGCGTTCCAGGACAGGTATCAGCTGGGGGCTGTCGCCCCACTGGCCGGGAGTGATCAGCAAGGCCAGTGGCCGGCGGCCGCCTTCTCCGGCAAGGTGGATCTTGCACGTGAGGCCGCCACGGGAATGGCCGAGACCTTCGTCGGGTCGGTGCTGGCGAGGGATTGATCGCCTCTTCGGGATCCGTGGCGCTTTGCGCGACGCCCCGGCCGCGTGCTGGTGGGCCCGGCACGAGGTCGAGTCCACGCTCACCATGCTCCAGTCGATTCGCCCCTCGGCGTCGGCCTGGGTATGGACGGCCTGCAGGATCCGGTCCCAGGTTCCGTCGGCCGACCAGCGGCGGTGGCGCTCATAGACCGTCTTCCAGCATCCGAAGCGCTCCGGGAGATCCCGCCACGGGGCGCCGGTGCGGGCACGGAACAGTATCCCGTTGATCACGGTCCGGTGATCGCTCCAACGCCCACCCCGACGACCGGACTTGGGCAAATAGGGCGCAAGTCGCGCCCACTCGTCATCGCTCAGATCACCCCGCCCCACGACCAGAACAATGACCCACCCCAGGGCGAGGCGGTCACATGATCCGCCGGACAGACCCTAGGGCGTGTCCGACGGGTCCCCTGACGGGACTGGCGGTGGATCCGTTGGCGAGAACGGGGAGGGAGAACAAGCTCAGCGCGTGAGCACGCACCCAGCCGCGACGCCGAGGAAGATCATGGCTCCGGCGAACAGGCCGCCGATCAGAGACAGGCTGTGCTTTCGGGTGAATACCCTTGCGCTTTCCGGCCTTTCGGGCAGGTAGACGACCGGCATATGGGTTCCGAGGGCCATCCCCAGCCCCAGCCCCGTCGCGACGGGCCGGAACCTGACGGGGCGGCCCTGCCGGTCGGTGAACTCGATGACGGGCGTCGAACCATCGTCCCCCGGCCGATGCTCCTGGTCCACCACCACCCCCTCGGCACGCAGCCCGTAGCGGCTCAACCGCATCTGCAGCCGTGCCTCCCGCGCACCGGCCCACAGACTCACCAGACCCGCCAATACGGCCAGCCCGATACCGATCGTCCCACCCGTCATCCATCCCCTGCTCTCGCTCGCGCAGCGCCCGCCCGTCACGGCCCGCGCATCAGGGGGACGCGGCACGCAGCCCGATGGTTCACGAAGGTGCGCGGGCACACCGACTCCTCGGGCTTTCATGGCCGTGGCGGGGGGCCACGAAGGGCCGCCCCCGGGCGCCTGCGGCGTCGCTCCGCTATGAGCTGTGCTCACCCTGGACGAACCTCCCTCCCCCGATCCTTGGTCGGGGTAGCTGGTGCGTGGCCGGCCCGGACGCACTGGGGCCTGCTTGCCGAGTCGGATAGCAGGCCCGTCGTGAAGTCTGGACGCTGTCCGGGTGCGTGTCTGGACGGGGCGCTGCTGTCAGGGGGAGTGCGTTTGCATGTCGTCGGCTGGAGGTGTCGCGTCACCTGCCGCTGGCAGGCGTGGGAAGAGGTAATCCTCGACAGCGTCCGTGGCAAAGAGGAACGCGATCATCAGGCTGGGCATGAGCAGTGCGAGCAGGACCACAGGACCTCCCGGTGGGATGGTCGGCCTGTGCAGCCGATGGTGCGGCTTCCAGGGTGGACCCGAATGGCGTAGCGCGCATGTCATGCGTGGTGGTGCAGCGAACCCCGGTCGTGACCCGCCGGAGGCTCGGCGCGCCGCGGCTTGACCAGGTGCTCGGCCAGCAGGCACCCCGCTCGCTCGGTGGCCACATCGAATCCATCCATCACTGCTACCGATGCTCTATGTGATTATTTGTTCACTATCCGTAACGGGAGATCCATGCCCGTTCGCGGCGAAACGAGCAGAGGAGATCGTCATGCCCGAAGCAAAAGGGCCGGCTTACGTCCAGATGCCTGTGTCCCAGCAGCCCGCGTCCAAGGCGGAGTCCGAAAAGGTGGGCAGGCTGATGCTTCAATACAAGGACGGGGTTCCTGTTCTGACCGTCACCGGCGGGAACGTCTTCCCTACGGGTCTCGCGATCGTGGACGAGACCGGCAACGGGGTAGGGCTGTACACGGCCACGCGCGGCAAGACGGCCGTGGAAAAAAAGAAGGCCCTCAGTTTCGCCCAGGAGTACGTGCATAACGCGGGACTCCCGCCGTACACGCCGGTCGCACGCATCCTGGAAGGTGGGGAGAACGAAGTCTTCGAGGACTTCTTCGACTGACCGCAGTACGCCCCCCCAAGGCAACAGGGTTGGGCGCCGGGCGCCTCCCGTACGGGCTGGGCGGTGCACAGAGAGGCCCTCTCCTCGACTTCGGCGAGGCGGCCTCTTGCTCGTCCGGACACGGTCCGGGTGCACGTCCTGGCGTCCGGGCTGATGCTGGGGACATGTCCGGGCAGCGTCGTGTGGTGGTGTCGCCACCGTCGATGAGCGGCGGTCGGCATGTGCGGGTGGACGGGGTGATTCTGGGGTTGGCGCTCCGGCCGGCGGATGTTGCGGAGTTCCTGCGGCGGGCCGGCCTGGACGATGTGGGCGTGGAGACGTCGGAGTTGATCGAGTGGCGGGGCGGGGGGCCGGATGTGTGGGCGCCGTTGCCTTGACGGCGCCGGATACACCTCGGCCCTCCACCGCACTTGGGAGCGGTGGAGGGCCGTGGCGCGGGCTGCCGCACGGAGCATTGCGCGTCAGTAGTTGGGCAGTTGGGAGGTTAGCAAGCTGTGACGGGTTGCGTGCAGAGGGCGAGGGGCGGCCGGCTGCCGCGCCGGAGCAATCACGCAACGCCCAGCTCGAAGCCCTCCACTACCAACACCAATTGCTCGATGGTGACCTCGGTGGCGGTGCCGCTGAGGCTCGGTGCCGCGTACTGCTTGGGCCAGGCGTTGGCGAACTTCCACCGCAACGCGGGTTTGCCTGCCTCGCCCTTGAGTACGATCTGGCCGCTGCGGCGGACCGTCCTGCCGTCCAGCACGGACCGCCGCCATTCCTGCAGCCCGTGGCTGGTGGTCAAGCCGCGCTTGAGCGAGAGGTCACCCGACTTCTTCAGCCCGGGGAGCTTGATGACGGCAAAGTCCATATTGCCTTCGCGGTAGTCGTTCACGTCTTGCTCGGTGTTGACCCCGCTGCAATCGGAGAACCCGTGCGAGCCCGCCAGCCCCTCGATATCGAGAGTGAAATTGAACGCGGCGAATGGATCAACCCGTTGTCCTGGTGGCATAGCCGTTCCTCCTCTGTACCTAGCCGGCGCAGTCGGCGACCTCGCCAGTCCTCATCCCAAAACCGCAGATACGTCAACGCGACTGGGCGCACCGGCACCATGCGGACCAGGCAGAGGAACCGTCACTGTGGGCGATGCGCTGCGGTCGTGCAGCGCCTTCATCACTGTCCACGTCATGAGGCTGAGGACTGATCGGAGCACTGAGTACCCCCCCACTGGCGGGCAAAATTGCCCCTAATGAACCATGGAAGTGCGGGAGGGTGGTCAGGCGGCTGGTTGTCCGGACAGGACGGCGCACCAAGGCCGGCGGCAGGGCTACGGCCGGGGCCGGGCCGCCGGGCGCCCGTGCGCCCGCTCGGCAACCCGAACACTCTCTTCCAGCGCCGCCAACAGATCCAGCGCCGGGGCGGGCTCCGCTGGCTCGACGAGCTCACCGCCGGTGATCTTCGCGTCCACGAGCTGCTCAAGGGCGTGGGCGTACTCGTCGTGCACCTGGTCGATGTTGATGCCGGCGAGTTCCCGGATCAGTACCTCGGCGAGCTCGAGTTCCCGGTCGGTGACCGGTGTGGAGGGTGCGAGGTCTCCGGGGTCGCGTAGTTCGTCCTGCCACAGGAGAGTCTGGAGGATGAGGATGCCGTGGCGGGGGCGGAGCAGCGCCAGGCGTTCTCGGCTGCGCAGGGCGACCTTGGAGACGGCGACGTTGCCGGTGCGGGCGAGTGCCTCGACGAGCAGGGTGTACGGGCGGTCGGCGCCCGGTCCGGGAGCCGCGTAGTAGGGCCGTCCGAAACTGATCGGGTCGATGTCCTCGAAGGGCACGAAGCCGAGCACGTCGACGGTCCGTTTTGTGGGCAAGGGCAGACGGGCTAGGTCCTCCTCCGTGAGCGGCACCATGCGCCCGTCTGGCAGGGCGTAGCCCCTGCCGACTTGTTCGTAGGGGATCTCTCGGTTCTCGGCCTTGCAGATGCGGCGGTGCTCGACGCGACTGCCATCGGCGACATGGATTTCGTGAAGGCGCACGGGATGCTCCTCCGTGGCCGCGTACAGCCTGATCGGCAGGGCGACCAACCCGACCTGGATCATCCCGGACCACGTGACCTTCATACATCCAGGGTCATCCGCCAGCAGGTGGCGCGCATCCCGGTTGTCCCTTCTCCAATGGTCTGGTCCGAAGCCGTGCTCGTGACCTGCGGCGACCAGATCAGCTGAGACAAGCAGCGGCTCGGAATCTCAACTGCTCCGGTCCGGTGTGTGCGGGTGCTGCACGTCGTCTCAGCCGATCTGGTCTGCTGGTGCCGGGGTGCCTGGAGACCAGTGGGTGGGCTTGGATGAACGCTGTGGGTCGCTGGAGCAGTCTCCCGTTTTCCTACGCTGAGAGACGTGCGTCGTCTGTTGGCGGCCTCAGGGGTGTTCGCAGTCGGCGGGTCCGTGCTCAGCCCCTCGACTGGGTGACCTTCGGGGCGTCAGCAGTGGGCAAAGGCTGCGGACATGGCCTTTCGCAGGACGGGGGCGGGGCCTGGGAGTGTGGGAGAGGGCGGGTAGACGGTCCTGCCCTCCTTGATGGTCTCCACGACGGTGATGTCCTTGATCTTCCGTTCGGGGATCGTGAGCGGGTTGTGGCTGAGGATCACGAAGTCGGCGAGCTTGCCGACCTCGATGCTGCCCTTGGTGTCCTCTTCGAAGTACTGGCGGGCGGCGTTGATGGTGATGGACTTCACCGCGTCCAGGGCCGACACACATTGGTCCGGGCCCAGGACGCTTCCTGAGCGGGTGACGCGGGTGACCTGGCTGGACAGGATGGCGATCGAGTTGGGCAGGGCGACGGGGGCGTCGTGGTGTGAGGTGTAGGCCATGCCGCGGTCCACCGCCCACCGGGCCGGTGAGATGTCGACAGCACGTTCGGGTCCGAGCACGGTCTTGCGGTACCAGTCGCCCCAGTAGTAGGTGTGCATGGAGAAGAACGACGGGATGATCCCGAGTTCCCGAAACGCCTCGACCTGGTCCTCGCGGGCGGTCTGGCAGTGGATCGCCGTCGTACGCCGGTCCTGTCCGGCTTCTTTGGTGGCCGTGCGCACGCACTGGATGAACTGGTCGATGGCGGCGTCGCCGTTCATGTGCGCAGTGACCTGCCAGTTGTTGGCGAAACCCGCCCGGACCTGGGCCAGCACGTCCTTGTCCGGCAGGGTCGCATAGCCGCGGTAGTTCTCGTTCTGGCCGTCGGGAGGGGTGAGGTAGGGCTCGGTGAGCCAGGCGGTGCGCCCCTGGGGCGAGCCGTCCAGGAGCAGCTTCACTCCGGCCGTGCGCAGGCCCTTGGTGTACTCCCGGCTCGCCTGGACCGTGTCAGGGGATTTCATGGCCTGGTCGGCCTTGACGTAGACGACCACGTCGGTGGGCAGGCCATCGGGGTGGGCGTCCGCGACCTGCCGCAGGAGGTCCAGGACCTCCAGGCTCGCTCCCCCCTCCTGTACGGTCGTGAAGCCGAATCTCGCCGCCGCCCGGAGGCCCATGGCCAGGAACTGCCCGCTGTCGATGGGGTCCATCCCGGCGACGGCCAGGTCGGCGACGGGGTTGAACGCGGTCTCTTCCAGCACCCCGTTCGGCTCTCCGTACACGGGCTCGGATTCGGTCGCGCGCTCCAGCTTCCGCCGGATCACCCCGCCCTTCGGGTCCGGTGTCGTGGCGGTGTACTTGAGCCGTTCGAGCCCCAGGCTGTTGACCGCTCCCAGATGGAAGGACTGGTGGATCGCCAGAACGGGCTTCTCGGTGGAGACCACGTCCAGGTCGTGGCGGGTGGGGTGCTTGCCCTCGGTGAGCATGGAGTCGTCGTAACCGAAACCGATGATCCAGTCCGAGCGTTTCCCCACCTCGCTTTCGGCGAACGCGCGCAGCTTGTCCTGGAGGGATGCGATGTCGGTGACGTCGCCGTCGGGAGCGGCCAGGAGATTGGCGATGGTGGCCTGCAGGCCGGTGCCGGTGATGTGGCCGTGCGCATCGATGAAACCCGGCAGCAGAGCCTGGTCCGGCAGTAGGTCGTGCAACCGCGTGTCCGGCCCCTGCCACTTGGCCCGCGCCTGGGACAGGTTGCCGACGAAGACGATCCGGCCGTCCTTGACCGCCACCGCCTCGGGCGCTGCCGACTTCGCGTCGGTGACCGTCACGATGGAACCGCCGGAGAAGATGATGTCGGCATCTCCAGACCGCGTTCCCGGCGAGATTTCCTGGGACATCACACACCACCTGTCTCCTGTGAGCGATCGACCTTCGCCACGAAGAGTAGTCGCTTGCATGCAAAATGTGATTGATCCACGCGGGTTACTGACCTTTTCGGGTTGCCTTCGGGTGGTGACGTTGGGTGATCCCTGCGGTATGCCGGTGTTATGCGGTACGCGGATGGTGGGGGCCTGACT
>NZ_JBHVST010000171.1:0-14851 GCF_042885015.1 Streptomyces sp. NPDC058086
GTCGTACGACCGATCGGCGCCCTCCGGACTCCGTCCGTGACTAGATGGTGGCGGTGTCGATCACGAAGCGGTAGCGCACGTCGCTCGCCAGCACCCGCTCGTAGGCGTCGTTGATCTCGGACGCGCCGATCAGCTCGATCTCGGCACCGAAGCCGTGCTCGGCGCAGAAGTCCAGCATCTCCTGGGTCTCCCGGATGCCGCCGATACCGGAACCGGCGAGGGTCTTGCGGCCGCCGATCACCGAGAAGAGGTTGAGCTTGACGGGCTCCTCCGGGGCGCCCACGTTCACGAAGGCGCCGTCCGTCTTCAGCAGGGACAGGTAGGCGTCCAGGTCCAGCGGGGCGGACACGGTCGACAGGATCAGGTCGAAGGTGCCGCGCAGCTCCTCGAAGGTCTTCGGGTCGCTGGTGGCGTAGTAGTGGTCGGCGCCCAGCTTCAGGCCGTCGTCCTTCTTGCGCAGGGACTGCGACAGGACGGTCACCTCGGCACCGAGCGCGTCCGCGATCTTGACGCCCATGTGTCCGAGGCCGCCCATGCCGAGGATCGCGACCTTCTTGCCGGGGCCGGCGTTCCAGTGCTTGAGCGGGGAGTAGGTGGTGATGCCGGCGCAGAGCAGCGGCGCGGCCACGTCGAGGGAGATGCCGTCGGGGATACGGAGGGTGTAGTTCTCGTCGACGACGATCTTCTCGGAGTAGCCGCCGTAGGTCGGCTCGCCGTTCTTGTCGAGGGCGTTGTACGTGCCGACGCCGCCGCCGGTGCAGTACTGCTCCAGGCCGGCCTTGCAGTTGTCGCACTCGCGGCAGGAGTCGACGAGACAGCCGACGCCCACACGGTCGCCGACCTTGAACTTGGTGACGCCGGAGCCGACCTCGGAGACGATGCCGGCGATCTCGTGACCCGGCACCATCGGGAAGATCGCCTCTCCCCAGCCCTCCCGGGCCTGGTGGATGTCCGAGTGGCAGATACCGGCGAACTTGATGTCGATCAGGACGTCGAACTCACCGACCGGGCGGCGCTCGATGGTGGTGCGCTCCAGCGGAGCCTTGGCGGCGGGGGCGGCGTACGCAGCAACAGTGGTCATGCCGGGGGTTCTCCTAGGGAGTGGTAAGTCCTGTGCCCGGCTGCCTTCGGTCGGGCACGCTGTTCAGCCTGCCCCACGGGAGAGCCTTCACCCAGGTCACGGCTTTGCGTACGTTCGCTGGTCCTACTACTGGCGGGGTCAGGTTCACCGGCGTACGACCGTGAATACTGGACGTATGGACGAACAGCCCTCCCCGCCGCTGGACCGGCGTGCCGAGCTCAGCGAGTTTCTGCGCACCCGCCGGGCCCGGCTGAAGCCGGAGGACGTTGGGCTGCCCGACTTCGGCCGGCACCGCCGGGTGCCCGGGCTGCGGCGCGAGGAGCTGGCGCAGCTGGCCGGGGTGTCCGTGGCGTACTACACACGTCTGGAACAGGGCAACGGACGGAACGTGTCGGCGGAGGTACTCGACGCGATCGCCCGCGCCCTGCGGCTGACGGACGCCGAGCACGCGCATCTCACGCACCTCGCGAAGCCCAAGGCGCACAAGAAGAAGCAGCCGGTCCGGCCGCAGCAGGTACGGGGGGCGCTGCGGCAGCTGCTGGACTCGATGGACGGCGTCCCCGCGTACATCAGCGGGCGGCGCTCGGACATCCTGGTCTGGAACCGGATGGCGGCGGCCGTGTTCGGTGACTGGTCGGAGCTGGCGCCGCAGGAGCGGAACTGGGCGCGGCTGGTGTTCCTGAAGCCCGAGTACCGCGATCTGTACATGGACTGGGAGCAGAAGGCGATCGACATCGTCTGTCTGCTGCGCATGGACGCGGGCTGTCACCCGGACGACCCGCGGCTCTCGGCCCTGGTCGGCGAGCTCTCGGTGAAGAGCGAGGACTTCCGGCGGCTGTGGGCCACGCACGACGTGAAGGAGAAGAGCCACGGGGTGAAGCGGCTGCGGCATCCGCTGGTGGGTGATCTCTCCCTCCAGTACGAGTCGTTCCGGCTGCCCGACGACAGCGAACAGTCGCTGGTCACCTACCACGCGGAGCCGGGGTCCGCCTCGGCGGAGGCGCTGCGGTTGCTGGCCAGCTGGGGCACGGACGCGACCCGCGCGGGCGCGACGACGCCCCAGTAGCCCCGGCTCGGCCCGGGGCTCCGCCCCGGATCCCCGGCCGCCCGAAGTGCCTCGTCTGCGGGTGCGTGGGGGCTGGTCGCGCAGTTCCCCGCGCCCCTGAAAGCCTTCGCCCCGGCCGGTGTCTTCAGCCCGTCCGGCGTTTGAGGACGAGCCTTTCAGGCGTGGTACGGCGGGGCCGCTCCCCACGTCCACCTCGGTACCGGTTGGTCCCCCGGAGGGGCCGCGTCGGGGGCGGAGAAGTGGACGGCCAGGCGTGTGCCCCACTCGGCGTAGGCGAGGAAGGCGGAGCGGAACTCGGCGTCCGTGGGCAGGCCCGCGTCGTCCGCCGCGTCCTGGAGCAGGTTGACCCACCGACGGCGCTGCGCCTCGGTGATGTTCTTGCCGAGGTGTTTGGCGACCATGTGGCCATGGCCGCCCTGGGTCTCGGAGTAGGCGGGCGGCCCGCCGAAGACCTCGCCGAGCCAGAGGGCGACATGGGTCGCGTGTTCGGGGGCCAGACCCTGGAACACCGGTGCGAGGAGGTCGTCCTTGAGGACCTTGTCGTAGAACGCCTCGGTGAGGCGGGCGAAGGCCTCGGCGCCCCCGGCCCACGCGTAGAGGGTGGGGACCGACGCGCCCACGCCCCGTACCGCCGTCGGCGTGTAGTGGCGCATCTCCTCGATGTAGGGGATGTAGGGCTGGATCTCGGCGTAGAAGCCGGGGAACAGCTCCGACTTCCGGAAGCCCTGGACATGGTCCTCGGTCGAGGTCCAGGTGATGCGCAGGACGAAGTGCTCGAAGTCCTCCTCGCAGCGCGCCAGCTCGTAGTCCACACAACTCGGGGACGCGGCGAGCTGGGCCGCGGCCCGGGTGTAGGCGGCCAGGAACTCCGCGGACTTCCCCTCGGGAATGCGGTACCGGATGTACTCGACAGTCGATTCGGTCATACCTCCCAGACAAACACGGAGGGCCTGTCGGAAGCTCTCCTTCCGGCGGGCCACTACGCCGTGTCAGCGCTCGGCGGAACGACGCCGGTCCGGCATTCCGTCCACCCGGCCACACCCGTTCACAAGGTTCACTATTTCTGCACATTTTTACCGCAATACTCCCCACGTCCCTTTCATCCGCATTGTGGAGCAGGAGGCAGAACGGTGAAGACGTTCAGGTACGTGACAGCGGGCGCGGCAGCTCTCGCCATGACCGCCGGAGTGGCCACTGGAACGCAGGGCGCGGCCGCGGCCGGCGGCTCGGGCCGACACCGCGGTCGATCGTCGCGGAGCAGTTCACACTGCGCCTGGCCAGTGACCCCAACCAGGTCGCCAACGTCCGCGGAACGTCCTCGACCACCTCGGGGAGGGCACTCCGGTGACCGTCCGGGTGACCGACACGGGCCACGGCCGCACCCGCGTCGAGGTCACCGACCCCGACCCCCGTGCCCTGCCCGTCCTCCTGCACGCCGCCGCCACGGACGAGTCGGGCCGTGGTCTCGCCCTCCTCGGCGCGCTCGCCTCACGGTGGGGCGTGGAACAGGGGGCGGGCCGCAAGACGGTGTGTGCGAAGTGGAGGAGGAGCCATGACCGCGCCCGCGCGCTACGGCTGCGCGCCCCATCCGGGCGTCAGGGGCCTGTCACCCCGTCGCGCAGTTCGCGGTAGGCACCCGTGATGTCCTCGAAGCGCATCGTGGTGATGTCCTCGCGCGAGGGCGTCCCCGTACCGCCATGGACTTCGTACAGGCGCAGGTCCCGCAGTCCCGCGGCCTTCCGGCACAGCTCGCGTACGAAGCGGCCGTTGCCCAGTTGGTCGATCAGCGCTTCACCGACAGCGCGCTCGCAAGCGGACTCCAGCGCCGACGCCGCCTCCTCGTCCAGGACATCGCCCTGCGCCTCCAGGATGCGCCGGGCGATGAGCACCAACTCGGGTGCGGAGTAGGAAGGGAAGTCCACACGCGTCGTGAAGCGGGAGGCCAGTCCGGGGTTGGTGGCCAGCAGTTCGTTGATCTCGTGCGGGTAGCCGGCGAGAACCACCACCAGCCGGTCGCGGTCGTCCTCGGCCCGCTTGAGCAGGACTTGCAGCGCCTCGTCCCCGAAGGCGTCACCACCCGAGTAACCGCTGTTGGACAACGCGTACGCCTCGTCGATGAACAGCACGCCGTCCAGTGCGGAGTCGATCACGTCGCTCGTCTTGATGGCCGTCTCACCGAGATGCCTGCCGACCAGATCGACGCGCTGTGTCTCGACGACCTGACCCTTTTCCAGCAGGCCGAGCCCGGCGAAGACCCTCCCGACGATGCGGGCGACTGTTGTCTTGCCCGTACCGGGAGGGCCGGCGAAAACGAAGTGCTGAGGGGCCGCGGTGGACGGCAGACCCTGTTCCCTGCGGATGAGGGACATACGTAACTGGGCCACCATGGTGCGCAGTTGCCGCTTGACCGGATCGAGGCCGACCATGTCGTCCAGGAGCGACAGCGCCTCGGCCAGGTCCTCCTCCCTCGTCGCCGGATCGGTCGGACCGTCGACCGCCACGCCAGGGGCCTGCGCGGGCCCCGCCACAGGCGCCACAGACGTCGTCGGCGCCGACAGGGGGACGGCTGAAGCGGCCTCGGGTACCGACGCCCGCGCCCGTACGGCGACGTCGGCAAAGCCGGGGAAGCAGCGGAACGCGTACTGGAACTGCCGCAGGGCATCCTCGTCCTGGCCGAGCCCCTCCTGCGCGAGGCCTCGCGCGTAAGCGATCTCGCCGTCGAACTTGCTGCCCTTGTCGAGGCGCTGGGGCAGTGGCGCCAAAACGCTCAACGCCTCATGGTGGACACCCTGTTCCACCAGCGCCCGCGCCAGGTAGAGCTGTGACTCGTCCCGCAGGTAGGGCTCCGTGATACCGCGCGCGAAGGTCAGGACGAGCCGCCAGTCACGCTTGAGGAAGGCGTACCTGGTGCAGACGAAGCGGGTCTCGTCACAGTCCAGGTAGGCGGCCTCCAGGGACTGCCAGGCCTCGTCCAGCCGGTTCTCGTGCAGGAGCTGGGCCATCCGGGCCAGCCAGAGGTCGCGCTGGTTCTCCAGCCGGAACGTGACGTACACCCCGATGTCGAAGCGGGACTTGAGCGGGGTGCCCAGCTTCATCCGCAGCGCCCCGAAGGTCCCCGCGTGCCACGCCATCCGTTCGACGGCCTCGGCCTGGCGATATCCCGCCGCGTGCAGCCCCAGCCATGCGTCTGCGGCGGCCGGATCATGCCGCAAGGCCTCGTCGAACCGGTGCGCCGCCGCCTCCGTTCGGCCCTGCTGGAGAAACGCCACGGCCTCCGACCAGGCTCGCTCGCTCTTCCTGGCCGAACGCCACGACGCGGAAGTCCCCGACACTGCCTCTCCCCTCTCAGGCGGACATGGAGCCCGGCCATGGCACAAGAACGACAACGGCCTGGCCGGGACCCGAGTCCCGGACAGGCCGCTCACCTGCTGAAGGCTACTTTCCGTAGTACGCGTTGTAGATCGAGACCGTCGACTTGTTGCCCTGCTTGTCGGTGATCTTCGCGTGGAAGGAGATGCCCTTCCCCTTCGCCGGGTTCTTGACGGTGATCTTGCCGTTCTTGACCTTGAGCATCTTCCAGGTCTGGCCGTAGTCGTACGAGACGTACACGTACAGCGACTTGAGGTTCTTGCCCGCGGCCGAGCCCTGCACGGAGACCGGGATCGTGACCGTCTTGCCGGCCGCGACACGGCTGTCGAGGCCGGTGGTGGCGTTGAAACGGACCGTGGAGGTGGGCAGCTTCGCGAAGTCGGCCTTCTTGGACTTGAAGGTCCAGCTCGCGTCGATCCGCGTGGAGGCCGCGGCGACCTTCACCGTGCGCTTGACCGAGGTCGTGAGCTTGTAGGTGGCCTCGGCGGCGGGGACCTTGAACTCCTTCATCCCGACGAGCGGGTCGTCGTTCGAGCCGACCTTCGCGCCGTTGCGGTACAGCGTCGTCGTCACCGAGGTGTACAGCGAGGAGCCGGGGTGACCGCCCCCGTCGGCGAACAGCGGCAGATAGCCCGCGATGCTGTTGCCGTCCCGGAAGACGCCGTAGTCCGCGTTGATCTTCGGACCGAAGACGGCCGTGTTGTACGTCCTCGTGTAGCTCTTGCCCGCCTTGAGCATCTGCGGGTAGTCGTCCGTGTAGTAGGCCTCGATGATCGGGGTCCCGGTGGCGTCGACGCCGGCGTCCTGCTCGAAGTCGAACGCCCACTGGACCTTCTCACCGGTCGACACGTACAGCGTGCGCGAGGACGGCAGCTTCTGGCTGACCCCGACGCTCATGCTGCCGTCGTCGGGCAGGAAGCCGTACGCGGTGACCGCGCCCGTCTTGCCGGAGGCCGCGGCCCCGAGGTTCGCCTTCACCTTGGCCAGCTCGCTCGCCTTGTAGTGCTTGACGTGCGCGCCCTGGAGCTTGGTGGTCTTGGTACCGGTGAAGGTGTCGTACTCGGCGCCCGCGCCCTTGCTCCACTGTCCGGACCAGCTCTGGAAGAGGCCGGTGGAGACCGCCGGGCCGACGTGCGCCACGCGCACGTCCTGGAAGGAGCCCAGGCCGATGCCGATGCCGATGCCGGTGGCGTCGTCGAAGTAGTCGACGAGTGCCGACAGCGGCTTCGCCCCCGCGTCCGGCACCGTGATGTCGGCGCCCTTGGCGGTACGGGCGTCGAGGTTCACCGTGGTGTTCTTGGTGACGCTCAGCCGGGGCTGGATCAGCCAGTCGACCCCGCCCTTCGCCTCGACCAGGTCCTTCACGAAGAGGGAGTTGAGCACGTACTTGCCCTTGGGCACGCGCAGGGTCGCGGTGTCGGCCGTGCTCTGCGACGTGTAGTCCCGGGCCTCGCCGAGGCCGGAGTAGCCCTCCAGGTCGGTGAGGTGCGTGGGCGTCTCACCGGCGCGGTCGACGTACTTGAAGGTGACGTCGTACGACTCCGTCTCGCGCTCGACCGCGACGGCCGTGCGCACGGCCTGGCCGCCGCCGCTCGCCGTCACGTACGCCGAGTACGCGCCGTCGACGGTGCCGCCGAGCTTCGTGTTCGTGGTGACGTCGACAGAGGCCTTGCCGCCCGCCGGGACGGTGACCGTCTTGGCGCCGAGCGCGAAGAAGCCCGCCGGAGCCGCCTGGCCCTTGGGGTTGGTCGCGGAGATCGCCAGGGTCAGGGTGACGTCCTTCGTACCGAGGTTGCGGTACGTCAGTTGCTTGGTCGTCGCCGTGTCGTCGGTGTGCGGCCACTGCGCGACGCCGAAGCTCACCGACGACGGGTCGGCGATCACGGTCTGCTTGATCGCCTTGTCGACGGCGATCCGGCCCGAACCCTGCTGGAACGGCGTGTACTTGCCGCCCTTCGCGGAGCCCGTCAGCGCACCCTTGAGCTCGGTGTACGTCCAGTCCGGGTGTTCCTGCTTGAGGATGGCCGCGGCGCCCGCGACATGCGGGGTCGCCATCGACGTACCGGAAATGGTCAGGTAGCCCGCGGGCTTCTCACCGACCTCCTGGTCGATGAGGCTGCCCGGGGCCGCCGCCGCCGTGATGTCCACGCCGGGCGCGGTGACGTCCGGCTTGATGGCGCTGTCGCCGACGCGCGGGCCGGTGCTGGAGAAGTACGCCAGCTTGTCGTTGTCGTCGACGGCGCCGACGGTGAGCGCGGCGTCGGCGCTGCCGGGCGAGCCGATCGACTCGGGGCCCTCGTTGCCCGCCGCGATCGCGAAGAGGATGCCCTTCTCGGCCGAGAGCTTGTTGACCTCGGCCTCCAACGGGTCGATGTCGGGGGTGTCCTGGCCGCCCAGGCTCAGGTTCACGATGTCGGCGCCCTGCTCGGCCGCCCACTCCATGCCCGCGAGGATGTTGGAGTCGTCGCCGCTGCCGGTGTCGTCGAGGACCTTGCCGTTGAGGATCTTCGCACCGGGCGCGACACCCTTGTACTTGCCGCCCGACTTGGCGCCAGTGCCCGCCGCGATGGACGCGACGTGGGTGCCGTGGCCGAAGTGGTCGGTGGCGTCGGCGGCGGTGGAGAAGTTCTTGGACTCGATCACCTGGGTCTTGAGGTCCGGGTGGCTCGCGTCGACGCCGGTGTCAAGGACGGCGATCTTGACGCCCTTGCCGTCGTATCCGGCCGCCCATGCCGTGGGGGCGCCGATCTGCGGCACGGACTTGTCGAGGCTCGCCTTGCGGACGCCGTCCAGCCAGACGTGCGCGATGCCGGAGGCCGTCTTCCCGTCGTCGGTGACCGCGGACCACAGCTCGGCGGCGTCCCGCTGCGGCGTCTGCACCGCGTCCGCGTTCAGCGCCTTCAGGCTCCTGCGGAGCGTGCCGGCCTCGCGGACGTCGGCCTTGGCAGCCGCCGCGGCTCCCCGGTAGCCGACGATCACCTTCAGGCCCCGCTGCTGGGACTTGCGGACCGCCGCCTTGTTGAGCTCGGTGACATCGAAGAGCCGCCGGTCGAGCTTGCCGCCGGCTATGAGCGCCTGGGCGTCGGCCGGCACCACCAGGGTGTGGCCGTCGGCCTTGCGGATCTGCACGGGCACGTGCTCGCGGCCCTTGGCCCGCTCGAAGCCGACGACGCGCCCCTTGGCGTCGACGACCACCCGGTCACCGGTGATCAGGGTGATGCGGTGCTTGGCCGTGATCCCGGCCGCTTTCCCGGCCGCGGACACACCCGCTGTGCGCTGCTCCGCCCGCGCCGACGCCGGGCTGGTCATACCCGCCGCCAGCGCCACGGACGCCGCCATGGCGATGCTCGCAGCACACGCTCTTTTCACTTGTCTGCGCAAGTCTCCCCCTGGAGATCAGGTCCGGACGAATCCCCGTTCATCCGGTCGGGGGAAGCCTCGTACGTCTGCACGTACACCCCCCGGAATACGCAAGTATGCCCGGGGGGTGATCGCCCCCTCAATAGCGGGGCGAGGGTGAAGAGTTGACGGAGTTGTTCCGCTAAGCTCCCGCGCGCTCCTTTTGCACTTCTTTAGGCACCCGCGTTTTCCTTGACGGAGATCTTCCCCTTGCGAATCGTCGCGAGGCGCGGGGCTTTCTTCGCGATCGCGGAATCGTGCGTGACCATGATGAAAGTGAGCCCGTGCTCCTTCCACATGGCCTCGAGCACCTCCATGATCTCGTCGCGCATGGACTCGTCGAGGTTGCCGGTGGGCTCGTCGGCGAGCAGCACCTTCGGCTGCTTGACCAGGGCGCGGGCGATGGCGACACGCTGCTGTTGGCCACCGGAGAGCTCGGCGGGCAGATGCCCGAGCCGCTCGGCGAGCCCCACCGACTCCAGTGCGTCGGCGGCCCGTTGCCGCCGTTCCTTCACCTTTACACCGAGGGGTACGAGGGCGGTCTCCACGTTTTCCTGGGCGGTGAGCGTGGGAATCAGGTTGAAGCTCTGAAAGACGAATCCGATGTTCTCGCTGCGCACTTTGGTGAGCTTCGCCTCGGACAGTTTGGCCATGTCCGTACCGTCGAGTTCGACGCTGCCCGCGGTGGGCCGGTCGAGACCGCCGAGCATCTGAAGAAGGGTGGATTTTCCGCCACCGGTGGGTCCCTGGATGACGAGCCGGTCGCCGTCCGCGATGGTCAGGTCGACCCCGGCGAGCGCGTCGATCGTCTCCTTGCCCCGGGTATAGCGCTTGGTGACGCCTCTGAGTTCGTACATGGTGCAACTCCTGGATGAGGTGAAAGGGGTGCCCGGTACAGCGGGCGACAGCGGGCACCCCCGAGGGGGCGGGGCCCAGGGGCTGGGGCCTATTCGACGCGGCGCAGGGCGTCCGCGGGGCGGAGCCGGGAGGCACGCCAGCCGCCGAAGGCGCCGGCGATCAGACCGCCGGTGACGGCGAGGGCCACCGCGCCGACGATGGTGCTGAGGCTGACGGGCGCGGTGAGCGCGACGTCGAGGGCCTTGGCCGCGGCCTGCCGGCCGGGACCGCCGAAGCCGCCACCGCCGCCGGGACCGCCCTGGCCTCCGCCGCCGCCCGAACCGCCCACCTGCGCCTGCAGGGTGGGGCTGATCTCGGTGACGACGTAGGCGCCCGCGAGGCCGATCGCGATACCGAGGGCGCCGCCGACCAGACCGTTGACCATGGCCTCGCCGACGACCTGCCGGGTCACCCGGCCCGACTTCCAGCCGAGCGCCTTGAGGGTGCCGAACTCGCGCACGCGCCTGGAGACGGCGGAGGAGGTGAGCAGACCGGCGACCAGGAACGCGGCGACGAGCACCGCGATGGACAGCCACTTACCGACGTTGGAGGCGAGGCTGGAGGCCGTGGAGAGGGAGCCGGAGACGGTGGACGCGAGGTCGGCGGAGGTGGTGACCGTCGTCCCCGAGATGTTCTTCTGGATGGTGCTCTTCACGCTGGAGATCTGCTGCGAGTCCGACGCCTTGACGTAGATCGTGGTGACCTTGTCCTTGGAGCCGCTGAGCGTCTGCGCCTGCTTGAGCGGGATGTAGAGGTTGGCCGCCGCGTCACCGCTGTCGGGCGTGGCGATGCCGATGACCTTGTACTTGACGCTCTTGATGGTGACGGTGGAGCCGACCTTGAGCTTCTTCTCCTTGGCGTACGAGACGTCGGCGACGACCACCTTGGTATCGGTCTCGGACGTCTTGAACGTACGACCGCTGGTGATCTTCGAGGAGGTCAGCGGGCCGAGGGCGGGCTTGGTGACGTCGGTGCCGTACACCGAGTAGTTGTTGACGTCGAAGTTGGCGCCGCCGCCCTCGACACGGCCCTGCGGGGACTGCTGGGCGTTCGGGCGCCCGCCCCCCTGGCCGGTGCCACTGTTCTGGTTCTGCTGGAACTGACCCCGCGTGAACTGGCCGTTGATCCTGATGACCTGGAGGCTCAGCCCGCCGACGGAGTCCGCGACGCCCTTCTGGGAGTCGACCTTGGTGACCGTGGAGGCGGCCAGGGTCTGGAAGCCCTGCACCATGACGCGGTCGCTGCTCTGCTCCTTGGTGGAGCCGTTGTCGTTCGCGTCGAAGTTGAAGCGCGGACGCTGGCTGGTGCTCGTCGCCGGCGCCGCCGCCTTGGTGACGGTCATGTCCGTACCCAGTCCGTACAGCGACTGGAGGACCTTGCCCTGCGCCTTCTCCATGCCGGACGACACGGAGCTGACCACGATGACCAGGGCGATGCCCAGGGCGAGTCCGGAGGCGACGACGAGCGCCGCCTTCCTGCGGCGGCGCAGTTCGCGCCTCAGGTAGGTGAAGAACATGGCGGAAAGCTAGGTACGGCGCGTGATGGCGGGATAAGCCCCGCATAAGAGAAGGATGAGAAGGCTGTGTCAGCCCGGGAATTCACCTGTGGGCGGTCCCTGAAGGCTGTGAGAACGCCGATGGCCCGCGCCCCTGGCGGGGTGCGGGCCATCGCACTGAGCGGCCGTCACGTTCGAACGACAAAGACCGCAACCATCAATTGAGCAACCCCCACGGCGAGCAACCACGTCCGCGAGAGCGGCGGCGGTTTAGCCGCAAAGGGGAGCCTAGGCGGCCGAGCCGGCCTTCCAGGCGGACCAGCTCAGGTTCCAGCCGTTGAGGCCGTTGTCCGGGGCGATGGTCTTGTCGCCGGTGTTCTTGACGACCACGACGTCACCGATCAGCGAGTGGTCGTAGAACCAGGCCGCGGGCGTGTTCGGGTCGCCCGCACCCTTGGTGTCGGACAGACCCACACAGCCGTGGCTGGTGTTCACCGCGCCGAAGATGGACTTCGCGCCCCAGTAGTTGCCGTGGATGAAGGTGCCGGAGTTCGACAGACGCATGGCGTGCGGCACGTCCTTGATGTCGTACTCGCCCTTGCCGTCGGTCTTCGTGAAGCCGACCGTCGAGCCGTTCATCCGGGTCTCCTTGAACTTCTCGGAGATCACCATCTGGCCCTGGTACGTCTTGTGCTCCGGGGATCCCGAGGAGATCGGGATCGTCTTGATCGTCTTGCCGTCCTGCGTGACCTTCATGGTCTTCGTCTGGGCGTCGACGATCGAGACCTGGTTGCGGCCGATCTTGAAGGTGACCGTCTTCTGCTGCACGCCGTAGACACCGCTCGCGCCCTGGACGCCGTCCAGGTTGAGCTTGAGGGTGACGGTGGAGCCGCCGGTCCAGTAGTTCTCGGGACGGAAGTCGAGTCGGTTGGCGTTGAACCAGTGGCCGACGACCTCCTGGCCGCTGCTGGAGGAGACGGTGATCCCCTTCTGCACGGCGGCCTTGTTCGTGATCGCCTTGTTGAAGTTGACCGAGACCGGCATGCCGACGCCGACGGTGGAACCGTCCTCCGGCGTGAAGTTGCCTATGAAGCTGTTCGCCGCGGAAACCGTGGTGAACGAGGCGTTCTCGTGAGCGACGAGACCCGCGGAGTCGGTGGCCTCGGCGGCCACCTTGTACGTGGTGGCGCGCTCGAGCTGGGAGGTGGGCTTCCAGCTCTTCTTGTCGGCGGATATCTGACCGGAAACCGCCGTGCCCGACTCGGTCGTCATGGTGACGGACGAGAGCGTGCCCTTGCTCACGGTGACCGCCGCGGCGTTGTTGATGGAGGCGTTGTCGGAACCGTCCGCGGGCGTGATCTTGATCTGGGCCTGGGAGCTCTTCTTGGCTGCCGCCGCGTCGGCCTGGGCCTGCGAGGTCTCGCCGTCAGAGGCACTGGCCTTGCTGCCGCCCCCGCTGCTGCACGCAGAGAGCACCAGCACTCCGCCGAGCAGTGCGGACGCGGCCATCAGACCCTTGCGCCGCTTACTGTCCGTCATCACACGCTTCTCCATCGTTGCCGAATCACCTGGAACCACATATGCCCCGTTCGAACCATCCACGCTACGACCGGTTCGTCCCGTTCCACATACTTCTGAGGTGTGGATAACACCACGTCGATCGACGGCGTCAACCGAATCGCCCCGGGCCGCCGGACCCCGATCGAGTGGCCACCGACAGCCGGACCGAATTTCTGGTGCGGACGTGGTCGGTGCGTCGTCGGAGACGAAAAACCCCGGGCAGCGGTTGCCACCCGGGGTCACGTTTTCCCCAAGAGGCGTCAGCCGACTCCGACTTCCTCGTCGTCATCCTCGCCGCCATCATCCTCGTCGAGGTCCCATTCCGGCGAATCGGGGTCGTAGTCGATCGGCTCGCTGCTCCAGGAAGCCTGGGCGAGGTCGACCCCGGGCACCTCGCTGACCAGGTCGAACGGGTCGACGAGATAGGCGAGGGCCTCGGCAGTGTCTTCCGTCACTGCGTTCTCGGCGTGGGTCCGCTCGTCGGCCGGCAAACCGGAGTCGTCCGCGATGCGGCGCAACGCGGCCTTGGTGACGGCGTCCGCGTCGTCGACTTCCAACACCAGCTCCACACGAAGCCGGACAAATCGTGATGTCTCAGGAGTACTCATGAGACGGAGCGTACGGCCCGTGGCTCCCGCGACTTTCCCACGACCCGCGCCTTTCATTAGCATCGGCCCACACGGCCAATTCGCCAGCGCCACAAGGGGATCGATATTACGTGTCCGCCGCTCGTCGCTCGTTGCTGACCGCCACCGCAGCGGGAACCCTTCTGGGGGCCCTGTGGTTCGTCCCGTCCGCCAACGCGACCCCGGAAAAGCCTGCTCAGCACAGCAATATGTCGACGAACACCACGTCGAGAACCGCGGTGCAGGTGTCCACGGAGTCGAGCGACACCCAGTCGGGCGTCGCCGATGCGAGCGACGCCGGAGCGAACGACACAGGCTCCGACACCACCGGGTCGCCCGACAGCGGAACCCGGCTCGCCGACACCGGAAGCGTCAACACGACGCCGTACGTCGTCGGCGGAACCCTTTTCCTGGGCCTCGGCGCCGGCTTTGTGACCTACTCGGTGCGCCGGGAGCGCACGGCGGCCTTCTGAGCGCGACGCTCCGGCCCGGAACCCACGGGATACCCATGCGAGACCTG
This sequence comes from Streptomyces sp. NPDC058086, assembly GCF_042885015.1. NCBI lineage: Bacteria > Bacillati > Actinomycetota > Actinomycetes > Kitasatosporales > Streptomycetaceae > Streptomyces > Streptomyces sp. NPDC058086. The sequence goes on from NZ_JBHVST010000171.1 coordinate 14,014, forward strand.
ACCGAGCTGACTGATGTCGAGGAGCCCGCGTGGCCGCTCCTCTCCGAGGCGATCTCCAACAGCAGGGTGTCCATGGATGTGCTGCCGGTGGACCCGGCGCTGGCCCGTGGATCCCTACTGCAACTGCAAGCCAGCGCGCGCTCCTCGCTCAGCTCCTTCGTGCTCAACTGCGGCGGGGTGCTGCTGGACAGCGGCTGGCTACGCATCTACGGCAGCCCCGACGACGACGCGCCTGCGGGAACGCCGAGCTTCGCCGAGGTCAACGACCTCCCCGAGCGGTTCGACCCGGCGTGGCGGCCGGAGGGCGGGCTCGTCATCGCCCATGACGTCCTCGGCGGCGTCTTCGTGGTCAACGGACCCGACCCCGCGCAGGCCGACCGCCCCGGCGGTCCCGGCGAGGTGCTGTACTTCGCGCCGGACTCGCTGCGCTGGGACGCGCTCGGCGTGGGCCACGCGGACTGGCTCAGCTGGCTCCTGGACGAAGGCGGCATAGAGCAGTTCTACGACACCCTGCGCTGGCCCGGCTGGCGCGCCGAGACGGGGCCCATGCCGGGGTCCCACGGGATCACCTTCGACCCGGTCCTGTGGACGGCCGCCAACCGCCGCGACCTGCCCGCGGCCCGGCGCCGCGCCGTACACATGTCGGATCTCATGGATCTGCACCGAGGCACGGGCCTGGAACTCGACAAGATCGACCCGGGCTTCCTGGGCAACTTCGACGACTACTGAGAAGTTCCGGGGCCCCTGGGAGCGCGCCCCTAGGGCGCGCCCTAGGTCCATTTAAAAAAAAACAAGCCCCCCCAACCCCGTGTAAAAAAGGATTTAGTCTAAATGGTGA